>JAOZVK010000445.1 GCA_029938185.1 Bacteroidales bacterium
TTTTTTAGTGAATTATGTTATTTGAATATTTTTTAATGGTACTTTATGCAAAAATATGTAATATTATGGACTTTACGGGGAGTTTGATTTTATACATTGTTGTGAAAAAAGCCATAGGCTTGATATGTTTGTAGCCTGCGATGTAAATCGCAGGAAAATAAATTAATAATGAACATTGAATATTTTACTTACGCCTGATAAACAGCATAATATAAAGAACAAAAGAGTCGCTTTTATATATCGACCTGCTTATTAGGTGTAAACCAATTCGTAATTCGTAATTCATAATTCATAATTCGTAATTCATAATCCATAAACCTAAATAAATTAAAAAAATATTAATATGCCAAAAATTTCTGAAAGAGCTAACTTAGTTCAAGCATCACCTATTAGAAAATTAGTACCATTTGCAGAAGCTGCAAAAAAGAAAGGACTAAAAGTTTATCATTTAAATATAGGACAACCTGATATCAAAACGCCCGAAGTGGCAATTAATGCAATAAAAAATTATAACGAAAAAGTTATAGAATATAGTCATTCGGCAGGGAATGAGTCGTATAGAAGAAAACTTGCAAAATATTATAATCAACTTGGGATTGATATTGATTTTAATAATATTTTGATTACAACAGGAGGCTCCGAAGCTATTTCGTTTGCTTTGCTTACATGTTTAAATCCAGATGATGAAATTATTATTCCCGAACCATTTTATACAAATTATAATGGTTTTGCAATGGCAGCAGGTGTTAATGTTGTACCAATTACATCATCAATCGAAAATGGTTTTGCACTTCCAAAAATAGAAGAGTTTGAAAAAGTGATTACACCAAAAACCAAAGCAATAATCATTTGTAATCCTAATAATCCTACTGGTTATTTGTATTCAAAATCAGAATTAATGCAATTAAGGGATTTGGTAAAAAAACACAATATTTTTTTATTTGCCGATGAAGTGTACAGAGAATTTGTATACGATGGTCACGAACATTTTTCGGTTATGAAACTATCAGGAATTGATAATAATATTGTTTTATTTGATTCTGTATCAAAACGATATAGTGAATGTGGAGTTCGTATTGGAGCATTAATTACAAAAAACACTGAAATTATAGAAGCTGCTCTTAAATTTGCTCAGGCACGCCTTAGTCCACCCTCATTGGGACAGGTTGTGGGTGAAGCTTCGCTTGATACCGAAAAAAAATATTTTGATGAAGTATATGACGAGTACTTAGAGCGAAGAAACTATATAATAGAGGCTTTGAATAAAATTGAGGGAGTTGATGCTCCAATGCCAAAAGGTGCATTCTATTCAATAGTTAAATTACCAATTGATGATTCTGACAGGTTTTGTCAATGGATATTAGAAGAATTTAGCTATAAAAACGAAACAGTTATGATGGCTCCAGCAACAGGCTTTTATTCAACAAAAGGTTTAGGAAAAAATGAAGTTAGAGTAGCTTATGTTCTGAAAATTGAAGATTTAAAAAAATCGGTTAGGATTATTGAAGAAGCACTTAAAGAATATCCGGGAAAAACCAACTAAAAATATTAGGCAATTCACAATAAATAATTAGCCAATTTGCACGCAGGTATTTTAAGCTTTAACAATTCAAAAAATACGATAATATCGGGAATATTTGAGTGTTTTTTGAAGCCGTTAAAGGTTAAAAGAACAAGTGCAAATGGTTAATTATTATTTGTGATTTGCCTTAGACTTGTTACTCATATTCTATCACACTATTGAGTTACAAGTCTATTAAGTGCCTGTCCATAAATTCAGGTTTTACGCAAGAATAGTCTCAGAACTCCCAAAAACAGTTCTTTTTTTTTACATTGTGTAACCTCGCATCTACAAATCATCAGGAACAGAAACGGAAAGAACTGCACTAGTATGCCTTATTCAATCACAACCACATGTCTTACAATAAAGATATCTTAATCTGCCTTTGTCTAATATTTGGAAATCAAAATGATGTGAATCTGTAAAAATATCGCACCATTCTTTTTTTGTTAATATTTGTTTTGCATCACAGAAAATTTCAAAGATTTTAGCATCGGAAATACTTGTATAGACTTTAAATTTCAAGTATAAAATATATGCTTCATAATTTGGATTTTTACAAAAAATAATAGGTTTTAATAATTTCTCAATCCATTTATTCTTTTCGAATGCAAGAAAATATTTTGCAAATTTAATGCGTTCTTCATCGCTCAAAACTTTGTTTTTTACAAAATATTTATAAATAAATGTAAGCTTTTTGTCAATAGTTTTTTTATATTTGATATAAGATTTATTGTACATAGATTTTATCATATATACATTGTAAAAAGCTGTCAGACTATCAATTATGTTTTTTGTGATGTTAAATTTTTTAGCATTTTGCGAAAACAACAATATTTCATTTAAAACAATTACTTTTTGTGCGAGCCAATTTTCTTTCTTTTCCTTTTCATTTTTAAATCGGATTTGTTCTGCTTCTGGATTTCCTTTTTCAGCAAAGCTCATTGTTTTATCTCTAATCAATTTTGAAGTATATTCATCTATATTATTCAACAAAAAAACTTGATTATTATGAATTATTTTTTTCATCAGTTTATTTCTCGGTATTCTCTTGAAATTTCCGACAGCTGACGATTTTTCTTTTAAATTGCCGAGTTTCTGAATTTTGTTATAAAATTCTTTTTTGCTCATCTTCTCTTCAAAATAAAAGTACTTAAATATAAGGTCATTATATATCAATTCTGCAAAATCTCTATTTTTATATATTATTGAATTGTAGAGTTGTTCTGTGTTCATTAGTCGAATTGTTGCTGCCGTAACATCACCGTTAATATAGCCAGTAAAGAAACTTGCTTGCATTTTGAGTAAATCATCTACAACTTTCCTTTTGTTGGATAATCTTTTTTCGCGAACTTTCAAAAGACCAAAATTATATTTATTAATCATATTATGGTTGTATTGATTTTTATCAAATTCAATTATCTCATCTTTCCTTGTAATAAGTTGAATATAAGCATATCGCTGTTCTGCTAATAGATTTTCGACATCACGCTTTTTTGCATTTTTATTGATGTATTTTTTTACATCTTTTTTCTTTTTTTTCTTCAAGAAAGCATATTTTGTGCTTGGTATTTGTTCAAAAAACATTTCCCAGTTTTCATTTGTATTAACAGTCATTATCATGCCGCTGTCAGAAACCGATTTAAAAATTTCCAAGAAATTTGCAGCTCTTTTTTTATAGAGTTTTTCATTTTGTTCAATCGTTCCCTCAATACTTGCATAGGCTCTGATGTTTGCATGAGTAATTTTAGCATCTGTATTTTTAATATATTCAAGTATCGGTTGCAAATGTTTCTCGTTTACATGATGTTTATTTTTTTGGAATCTTATAGTAAGCTCCAGAGTATCCCTGTAAATATTCATACTGTCTTTATTGGCATTTAAAGGGTAGTTTGTTTTTTTAAAATCATTGTAATATGGTATTTGTGCAAAAGGAAAATCAAAAAACTCATAATGTATTAAATTTGATATGAATATTCTGTAAACTCTTTTTCTTTTAATGATTATAAGATTATCCACCTGACCGTTGCGGCTCGACTGTTCTCTGATAATAAAATTTTTAGGGTTCTTTTTGAAAGGAGTTTTTATGCCAAAAATTTCAAAACGCTCTCGTTTTTCGTTTTTTTTTGCTTCTTTGAACAATTCTCGCCTGTAACGAGGTTTTGACAGTTTGCCATTGAACAAATTTCGTTGATTCCGCCTTGTTGGGGTTTCATGATATTTTTTTGTTGTATAATCTTCAAAATTAACAGTTTCAAAAGTAATTCCACTTTTGCAACCCCTGAAAAGTTTCTTTGCTGTTTTGTAATCACATTGAATATAACCATCTCTGAATGTGAATTTTTGTGATAACTTCATAACATTTTCATAATCAGAAAGATATTTCGGAGACTTCAGGCTGTACTCATAATTTATAATTTTATCTGGCAAAGTAATTTGGCTTGCTGTTGGAATAGATTCCTCGTCTGTGTTGTTTTCATAAGGAAAATATTTTGTTGAATTTTGTTGGATATAATTTTTAGGTACAATGCCGAAAACCTGTACCGCAATAAACTCATAAGTGTCTGGCTTAAAAGCAACTGCTACTCCTGTTGCTGAAAATTTCTTAGTTTTTATATTCTCATAATGTCCAGGCGAATGAATCCATGCAATCATCATATCGTAAGCTACCTGCTTGTATGTTTGTGTGTTGTGTGCTAAAGAAACTGTTTTGAATTTGTATTGTATCGGATAATGAAATGGACTTGAAACTATATTTTCACCAATTACGTAATTAACAGCACCGTAGTATTTTGCTCTTTTCATTGGTGTCCGCTTCTTTGAATTTTGTTGGTTGTGACTAAGTTTCTTTATTGTTTTCAGATAATCAGCATGGTCGGCAGCTGCTTGATACAAAATTGAATCATTCATTAATGTATCTAAATTCAGTTTTTTTCGTACATTATCAATTTCCCTCTTAACAAAATGTTCAAGTAATTTGAAATCAATATTTTCTACATCAATTGCTGCATCTCTACCTGTGGGCAATTGCATATCGGGTTGCGAAAAAGCTGTTATATTTGATGCAAAAAACAAACATAAAAATAAGAATGTTGAAATTTTCATAATGTACTTTACAAACTAAGTAAGTAACAATGAATAATGGACAATGAACAATTTTGCTTACGCCAGAATTACAGCAAGTTACAACTTTACAAAGTGTCGATTTTATACAATAACCTACTTATTAGTAATGAATTGAAACAAGACAATTAGATTTTTCTTTTGAACTAAGGTCTTCGACTGGGGTGTTAATAATTGGGGGTTTTTAGCACTGAAAAATCAT
>JAOZVK010000056.1 GCA_029938185.1 Bacteroidales bacterium
AATAAAATTAGAACTAATAATATTTTGTAAATTATTAGTTTTTATAAGCCCAGCTATACTCTAAACGGTTATAGTTTTAACATTAACAAATTGTTATCAATTATTAATCAAAATATTGTACCATTGTATCTTTGAATAATTATAGCATTTTAAAGTATATCTACTTACAGATAAAAAAGAGTCTATCCTTTTTCAGGATTTCTATAATATATTTTACCCTCAATCCATTCTTGAGTAGCAATTATGGTAGCTTTAGGTAATTTTTCATAATATTTTGATATTTCAATTTGCTCTCTATTTTCAAAAACCTCTTCCAGGTTATCGGTATACGAAGCAAAATCTTCTAACTTTTTATTTAGTTCTTGTTTTATTTTAGAACTAATCTGGTTTGACCTTTTTGATATAATAGCCAAGGTTTCATAAATATTTCCTGTTTCGCCTTTTAGTTTATTTAAGTCTCTTGTAATAGTGGTCGCAGGAAGTTTTGCCCATTTTTTATATTCCATAATCTATAATTTTATTTTGTTGTTATTTTCTTTAATATTCTATTTGAGTCTTTATAAATACGTTCTATACTTTTTTTATATTTAGTACTTGGATATGCTTTTACTAAAGTATTATAATCTGCTAAAACTTTATTAATTCGTTCGTTTTGTTTAGACTTTATACTATTTATCGCATACATATAATCCGATTTTAATATATAATAGTATATATCTTCTCTAAAATGCGAATCGGGAAACTCTTTTAAACTATTGTTTAATGCTATTGTTGCCGATTTGTAATGTCTTAAATTGTAATACATTTTTGCATTATGATATGATTTCGTTTCAAGTTTTTGCCTAAGTTCATCTGTAAGCTTATTACATTCTTCAATTCGGGGACTTTTAGGGTATCTACCTATAAATAATTGAAACTCTTGCATTGCTCTATTAGTACTTTCCTGATCCAGACTTGTTTTGGGAGAGTCATAATAAAAACAATATGCACTCAAAAAATGACACTCTTCTGTATGCTTACTATTTGGATACGAACCAGCAAATCTACGAAAATAATATCCCGCAAGAATATAATCTCCTAGTGCATAATTACAATATGAGAAGTAATATTCAACTTCTTCACCTTTTGCGGTACCTTTATATAATGGTACTAATTGCTCAAATAAAGACATTGCTCTTGCATAATCTTCTTTTTTGTAATATTCCAAAGCCGACTTATACTTTAATTTATGATCTTTACTTTTTAAGAGTTTTTGATAACGACAAGATGACAATATTACAACTGTTGATAATATAATCAATACTAAATTTACTTTTTTAAACATTCTGCAAAGATATAATTTTTAGTTTAAATTTTTCAAATAAATATTTAATTAAGGTCTTAGATCTATTCAATACTGTTAGATACATGTTATTAATCAGTAATTTACTAAAATAAAATACTAAAATAAAATATTGAAATATTTTTGTTTAAGTACTTACTCATTTTTATACAAAACGCAAAGAAACAAATTATATTCCAATTTATTAAAAAAAACTATTGAGTATAATCGGCTACACGTATAGTATTGGACATTATTTTATTTTTTGACAGTATTTACAGGATTAACAGGATTGATTTTTATCCTGTTACGAAATACCTGATAAACAAGACTGTCCAACTTCTGACGGGTAGCCCATATTACGCATGCAATATAATCGACAACACAATATATTATTATATGTAACATCAAATAGTACAAATACACATTTTCCAATTTTACTTAACAACTTAAAGTCTTCGATTTTTAAATTCTATATGTTTTTGAAAATCTATGTTTTATAGCATAACAAATATTTAACAAATATTAACAGTTTTAAAATACTTAATCACAATATTTTAAATTATAATTTTTCATCCAAGCTATTTAAGATACAAAACGACATAACGCAAAAATGATATTTGTCATATTTATACATATTATCTAAGCATATATTTGACTGTTAATAATATTTTAAAAATATACAATTAAATACATTTATTTATGAAAAATTTGAATTTTCTTTTGATAATTTTGTTTTTTATTGGCTCAAATGTAACATTTGCGCAAGATGAAAACAAAGAAACAGTAACTGAAACAGAGTTTAGAATTAGTGGAGAGTTTAGACCACGTTTTGAGTACAAGCATGGTACACAAAGAATGGTTGGAGAAGATGCTACAGCTTTATCATTTATTTCTCAAAGAACGAGATTAAATTTTTGTTATAATACAAAACAGTTTAAAACTAAGCTTGTATTACAAGATGTTAGAACATGGGGTAACCAAAAACAATTAGTAACAAATGAAGAAACTTCTGCATCAATACATGAAGCTTGGGCACAAGTATTTTTTACAGATAAACTTTCTCTTAAAGCAGGTAGACAAGAAGTAATATATGACGACCATAGAATATTTGGTAGTGTAGGTTGGGCAGACCAAGCTCGTTCGCATGATATTGCAATTTTTAAACTAAAAGGTAGTTTTAACTTAGATTTAGGTATTGCATATAATGAAGATGACAAAGATCCAACAAGTTATAAATTAACTTATAAAAGCTTACAGTTTTTACATTTTAACAAAAAATTTGGTAGTTTAGCTTTAAGTTTCTTAGCATTGAATGTACGTACAGATCCAAATGCTAATAATATTATTCAAAACCAACAAACATTTGGTCCACGTTTAGCATACAAAAGTGGTAAATTAGGTGCTTCTTTGAATTTCTACATGCAAGTAGCTGATGACCATACTGATAAAGAGCAAAATGCTTATGATTTAGGTATTGATGTATCATACAAAATAAGTAGTGCTTTAACTGTTGCAGCAGGATATGAATTATTATCGGGTACTGCTTATGATGAAACAGAGAAAAACACATCATTTACACCACTTTATGGAACAAACCATAAATTTAATGGTTGGATGGATTATTTCTATGTTGGTAATGCTGCAGGAGCTGGTTTAAGTGATATTTTTGTAAACATAAAATTCAAACCAGGTAAATATTATTTTGGTGCAAAAGTTCATATGTTCTCAACAGCTGCTGAAGTTCAAGATCCAGCAAATCCAGGTAGTGCTTTAAGTAAAGGTTTAGGTACAGAGATTGATTTCTACGGTGGTTATATTTTATCAAAACAAGTTAGTATCAAATTTGGATATTCACAATTGGTAGGTGCAACCGAAACTATGGAAGCAATCAGAGGTGGAGACAAAGACGAAACACAAAACTGGGGCTGGTTAATGCTAACAGTTAAACCAACATTTTTTGTAAACAAAAAATAGTTTGATTTTTTATAAAGTGAAAATTAAAAATAGACTGAATTAAGATATTTTTGATTTTCACTAATATCTTTAAAGTAAGTAATATACTTATTATTTTTATAAAAACAAGTAATTTAAAATCAATCTAAATAAACGATAATATAGTTACTATCAATCTTATAACGATATTTTAAAAAAAATAAGTTTGTACGAATAATAAATATTATTTACTTTTACATTAATTAAATTAACTTAAATTAATCATTTTTTAAAATCAATAATTATGAGGAAAGACTCAAAATTGAAACGCCTATTTATTGGCTTTTTGGGTATTGCATTAGTTGCGATTTGGCTTGTATCTTGTTCTGGCGAAGCTGGTTCTGGTAAAGAAAAAGCTAAAGCTCAAATTTCAGAAAAGACAGCACATTGTATTAGTTGTCATGGCGAAGCAGGTAATGGAAAAGTTATTACCCAACAATGGAAAGAAAGCCGTCATGCTCAAATGGGAGTAGGTTGTATAGATTGTCACAAAGCCGAAGAAGGTGATGTTGATGGTTTTGAACATCATGGTGATAAAATAGCAACAATTGTAACACCTAATGACTGTGCAAAATGCCATAAAAAAGAATCTGATGAATTTCAAGCAAGTCACCATGCTGATGCTGGTATGATTATGGGTTCGTTGGATAACGTATTAGCCGAAGTTATTGAAGGTCATACAGAATTTAATGGTGGTGCGAATCCAGCTGCTGCATCTGGTTGCTGGCAATGTCACGGTTCTACAGTTGCTCTTTTGAAAGACGAAAGTGGTAACCCTATTAAAAACGAGGAAGGGGTTCTTCAGTTTGATCCTAAAACATGGCCAAATACTGGTGTGGGACGTATAAATTTAGATGGTTCAAAAGGTAGTTGTTCAGCTTGTCATTCAAGACATAGCTTCTCATCTTCATTGTCTCGTCAGCCTGAAAATTGTGGTAAATGCCACATGGGTCCTGACCATCCACAAATTGAAATTTACAATGAATCTAAACACGGTATTGCTTATCGCGCCTTTAGAGAAGATATGAATCTTGATGCTCAACCTTGGATTGTTGGACAAGATTATTCTGCTGCCCCAACATGTGCAACTTGTCACATGAGTGCAACTCCTAATCAACCAATTACTCACGAAATTGGAGCAAGAATTAGTTGGACATTAAGACCAAAAGTATCAGAGAAGGTAGATGTAGCTCTTAAGAAAAAATTCAAAAAATTAGGAAAACCATTACCAGAAGGTTTCTTAACTTGGGAACAAAGAAGAGCAAATATGCAAGATGTTTGTACTCAGTGTCATAATAAAGGTTATGTTGATAATTTCTATGTACAATTTGACAATATGATAAATCTGTATAATGAGAAATTTGGTAAACCTGCATTAAAAATATTCAACCTATTAGGTTCAACAGGTTTAAGAACTAAGGTTAAATTTGATGATGAAATAGAATGGACATATTTCTTCTTATGGCATCACGAAGGTAGACGTGCAAGACACGGTGTTGCAATGATGGGACCAGACTATACACAATGGCATGGTAACTACGAAGTTGCACACAGATTCTACATGGAATTTGTACCTCAAGTAAAAGAATTAATCAAACATGCTGATAACAAAGCAGGAGCAAAAGAAGTTCAAGCACTTCTTGACGAAGTATTGAATAGTGATATGCATAAATGGTTCTTGGGTAAAGAAGACCCAGAAGCTCTTAAAAAACGTAATGCTGCTTCAAAAGCATTTAGAGAACGTTATAGTCATTAAAGTAGTAAATTAAATAGTAATTTATAGTTTTGTTGAATTAGCCTGTACAGTTTTATTATTGTACAGGTTTTTTTATAAAATATTATATTTTACTATATATAAAAATGCGTAAGCCACATTAAATAAGTCGAAGACCTTACTATAAAATTAAACACAAATTTTAAAATTAAATCTAAAGTGGAAAACAAAAAAAATATAAGTAAAAGAAAACTTTTTACTAAAGAATGGAAGTATAAAGAAGGTTTTATTATTTCTTTAGCATTATTTATTATTGGTTTATCAATAAGTGTAATCACTGGAGGCGAGAAAGCTATAATGCCCAGCTATCCTATAAATGTTATATTAATAGTTGTATACACAATATTGCTTGTGGTTTTATATTTATTTGAAAAAAAAAACAAAGTAATAGCGTGGCTATCAAGTATTCCAGCCGCAATTAGCTCGGTTGTGTTCTTAACAATAATGTCTACTTTGCTAGGTATTATACCTCAAGTTCCATCAAAAAATGAGCTAATTAACAACATGGGATTTACCGATCTAACAAGCAGTTGGATGTTTGCTTTTTCGGTAGTGTTTATACTAACAACTCTTGGTTTGGTGACTGCAAAAAGAGTATTTCCTTTTAAAAAGAAAAATATAGGTTTTTTGCTAAATCATATGGGTTTATATATTGTACTAATTTCTGGTTTAGCAGGAAGTGGCGATATTCAAAGACTATATTTCAAATTAAATGATAATGCTAAAGCACCAATAGATATTGGTGTAGATATAAATAATTCTGCATACTCGGTACCCTTTAAACTAAAGCTTAAAAAATTTATAATGAAAGAGTATGTTCCCAAACTGGTAATAGTAGAATCAAAAAACAGTAAAATATTTGACCAAAGAGACAAAGTACCCTATCATGTTGATACAAATCAAACAGCAAAACTAATGCACTGGGAAGTTAAAGTAGAAAAATATATCGAAAATGCATTATACGACTCAATAAATGGTGTTTACTCAACAGAAAAAAAAGGTGCTTTTCCAGCAGCATATGTCAAAGTTTTCAATACACAAACATCTGATACACTCGAAGCATGGATTACAAGTGGAAACTATTTGACATATAGAAAAAGTTTAAAACTAAACGATAAATATTTCTTAGCAATGCTTACGCCTGAGGCTAAGAAATATAAATCAGATATATTTGTATACAACTCAAATGGCGAAATGGAAGAACGCTCGGTTGAAGTAAACAAACCAATAAAAGTTGAAGGTTGGAATTTATACCAAACTGGTTATAACGATAAAATGGGAAAATGGTCTGATTATAGTTTGGTTGAAGCAATACACGACCCTTGGCTTCCTGTAGTTTATATAGGAATTTTTATGCTAATTGCTGGGTCATTGTATATATTCTGGATTGGTAAAGATTTAGAGTCATCTTCGAATAAAAAAAAATAAATGGCTCTTAGGAAATTACGAATCATAAATTACGAATTGGTTTACACCTAAATATAAGTACCTTACAAAAAACTTATCGGAAAGTTATTTTTTAACGATTCCTTAAAGTTTATTTACGCACAAATTTATTTTTGCTTTTTAATTAACTTATAATCAGTCATATACTCTAAACGGTTATAGTTTTAACATTAAAAAACTGTTATCAATTATTAGTCAAAGTATTGTACCATTGTATCATTGAATAATTGTATCATTTAAAGTATAGTAAAAATATTTATACGTAAGCAAGATAAAAAGGCTCGAAGAGCCAAATAAAGATTTTAATAAACACAACTAAAAATATAAATAATAACAATTATGAATTGGGACAGTTTTATTATCTATGCACTAAGTGCAATTGTTTTTTGGTCATTAAGTTTAATTTTACATATGATTCCATCAAAAAACAAAATTCTACCATTAATAGCCAACATTATGATAATTGTTGGTTTAGCTATTTTAGCAATTTATATATCCTTACTGTGGATTGATTTAGATAGACCACCTTTAAGAACATTGGGTGAAACAAGATTGTGGTATTCATTTTTTCTTCCCTTTATAGGATTAATCACATATTCGCGTTGGAAATACAAATGGTTTTTAGGATATAGTATAGGTTTATCAATTTTGTTCTTGGTGATTAATTTTATGCACCCCGAAAATTTCAGTAAAACACTAATGCCTGCTCTACAAAGTCCTTGGTTTGTTCCACATGTAATAGTTTATATATTTTCATATGCATTATTAGCCGCCTCATCCATAGTAGCAATAAAAGGCTTATACGAAACATATTTTAGGGAATTTAAACCTGAAACTCTGGATTTAGCAGATAATTTAGTTTATGTTGGTTATGCTTTTCTTACCTTAGGACTTGCATTTGGTGCCTTATGGGCAAAAGAAGCATGGGGGCATTATTGGACATGGGATCCAAAAGAAACATGGGCTTTATTAACTTTTTTATGTTATTTAGTTTATATGCATTTTAGATATTTACATAAATCCAAAGTAAAAACACAATTATGGATATTAGGTTTAGCATTTATAGTTCTATTGATTGCATGGTTTGGAATTAACTATTTACCATCAGCACAAAATAGTGTTCATACTTATGGTCAAAGTTAAAGAAGTTAAAAGTTAAAAACTAAAAGATTGTTGGCATTTTTCATTTATCGCTTGACACTTTTTGGATTTAAAACCTTATTTATTTTTGTTTTAACCTTAGTAGAAATAAAGTTTAATCGTCATTGTTAACCTTATTACTTTATTTAAACTATTATAAATAAGGTAATAAGGTTTAAGAAATCGTGGTCATATTTATTTTCTATTAAGGTTTAAAATAAAAAATAAGGTTTTTAAGAATAAAAAAAGTGTAAACTACTTTTTGACATTTATGAAAAATGCCAGATTGTTGATTTATTGTTGTGGCTTGATAGTATTTATACAAAATTAATATTTTAGACATATTGCATACTTTAAACATATGTGTTTAGCATGTTTACTACCATACTTTTGCCACGTTGTGGCTGAAAAAAAATTAAAATTTATTTGAAATATAAAACATGCCATGTTTTATGCAAATACTATTTAAGCCATAACAAGATTGTTGATTTATGCAATTAAATATGAAATAAGTACTGTTACAAAAATTTTTCGACATTTATTTATTCATAACGTCTTGATTAAATTGTCTTTATATTAATGCGTAAGCAACTAAAAATAGGTCGAAGACCTTATTAGAATATTAATAAAGTGCGTAAGCCACATTAAATAGGTCGAAGACCTTACAAATATACATCTAATGAAACAAAAAGATAAAAAATTAGCAGTAATAGCATTAGGAGGAAATGCCCTACTAAGAAGCGAACAAACTGGGACAATAGAAGAGCAAGAAAAAAACACAAAAGATACTCTAAGAAATTTAATTTATCTTATAGAAGATGGATATGATATTGTAATAAGTCATGGTAATGGACCACAAGTAGGTAATATTTTGATGAGAAATGATGCAGGACAAATAATGTACGATATTGCCGAAATGCCTCTTGATGTTTGTGTAGCCGATTCTCAAGGGGGAATAGGCTATATGATTGAAAGACAATTACGAAATATACTAAAAGAACACAATATTGAAAAAAATATTTTAACTATTGTTACACAAACAGAAGTTAATAAAAATGACCCTGCTTTTCAGAATCCTACAAAAAGAATAGGTAAAATATATAAAAAAGCTGATGCCGATTTACTTACAAAAGAAAAAGGATGGGTTTTTAAAAAAAGTCCTAAAATAAATAATGGCTGGAGAAGAGTTGTTGCATCACCTGTTCCTGTGAGAATTTTCAATTCAAAAATAATTGAGTCAATTGCAAGAAATGGAACAATTGTTATTGCTTCAGGTGGTGGTGGTATTCCTGTATATATTAATGAATTAGGTTTGATAAAACCCTTAGAGGCAGTTATTGACAAAGATTTAGCTTCATCGCTTCTGGCAACAAAAATTAATGCAAATGAGTTCTATATATTAACAGATGTATCATATGTATATATTGATTACAGGCAGTATAATGAAAAAAAAATAGAATCAATGACAAAGCTTGAAGCCGAAAAGTATTTAAACGAAGGAAAATTTGGTGAAGGTAATATGGCTCCTAAAATAAGAGCTGCTTTGAAATTTGTTGAAAATGGTGGAATAAAAAGTGTTATAACAGAAGCCACTAAACTTGAAGACAAAACATATGGAACTAAAATAACACTATTATAAGGCTTTTTAATTACGAATTATGAATTTTTAGAATATGTAGCTTATGAGAAATTTATTTGTGTATAAACTTATCACGACCTTTCTTATTAGCTGATAATCAATATTTATAGAATTAATTATGCGTAAGCAGGTTAAAGATGATAAAAGAGCCAATTTTGTTACAATATATTTTTAGCACAAAAATTGTTATAGTTATTTTTATATGGAAATGTTTAAGAACTAAAATGGGAAATATAATAAAAAGAAATTGGCAAAAAATATCAAATTCAGGTGTTTCTGCTGATTACGACAATTATCAAAAAAAGAGAATAGTACTGTCTAATCAGTTAAGTATATTATTATCAATTGTTTTATTGATAATTTCTGCAATACAAACATTTAAACTACAACTTTATTTTAGTTCTATACTTTTTAGTGTTGTTGCAATTTTCCTATTACTAATACCTATATTAAATAAAGCTGGAAAAACAAAATTAACAAGAATTGTTTTATCAAATATACCTCCTTTATTTATATTGTTAGTAGCAAGTTATGGAAAAATTATGCAGCCATCAAGTAAAGAACTTATATACTATTTTGCTCCACGTTTTTTGATATTAGGAACAATAGTTCTTCCTTTAATATTAATAGATATTAGAGAAAAAGTATCTCTAATTTTTAGCTTATTTATAAATTTGTTTGCTCTGCTATTTTATGATAAACTACACGAAATACTAGGCGTTGGTAAAGCCGAAATGATTATTGGATTTGATAATTACATAGTAATAAACCCTATATCTTTTCTTTCTTTTATTCTTATCGTTGGAGGATTTGTTTTTTTACAAAATATTAACTTAAAGTATGAAAATGAAATTTCAGAATTATTATCAAAATTAAGATCAACAAACAAAGACTTAAATACCAAAAAAAACAAATTAATAGAAACAAACAAAGAATTAGTATCGGCAGAAGAAGAATTAAGACAATATACTGATGAAATTTCAGCAACTAATGACTCTCTTATTAATTCATTTAGTGATATATCAACTAAAAACGAAGAACTTGTAGCAAAAGAAGAAGAATTAAGACAACATACAGACGAGCTTTCAGCAACTACCGATAGTCTTATCAATGCATATAGCGAAATATCAACAAAAAATGAAGAACTTGAAAAACATAAATTAATAATTCTTAAACAATCTGAAGACTTAAATGAAACGAATACAAAGTTGGAAGAAAGACAAGAAATGATTGTATTAAAATCAAGCGAACTTGAAGAAACTAATATCTTATTAAGAACTGAAAAAAATAAGGTGGAAAGAAAAAATGAGGAAGTAAAAGCAGCACTAAGATATGCTCGTACAATACAAAATGTTTTATTAGATGATATTGATTTGCTTAAAAAATACTGGGATACTTTTGTTTTTCAACAACCAAAAGATATTGTTTCAGGCGATTTTTTTTGGTATTATACAATTCAACAAAATCAAAATAAATATATAACTTTTGCTGCAGCTGTAGATTGTACTGGACATGGAGTATCAGGAGCATTCTTATCGTTAATTGGTAATAGTTCACTAAATGAAATAGTTCAAAAAAGAAAAATTTATGAACCAAGCAAAATTCTAACAACTCTTGATAATCTACTAAAAACAAGAATGAAACAAAACAGCACACATATTGACGATGGAATGGATATTTGTTTGGTAAGCTTAGAATTATTAGACAATAAAAAAATAAAGCTTACATTCTCTGGTGCAAAAAGACCATTATATATTTATTATAATAAAGATAAAAAGGTGGTAAGAATAAAAGGTGTAAATAAATCAATTGGAGCTATGTATCATGATGATATACACTATGTATCAAACGAATTTATTTTATCAAAAAATGATTCATTATACTTGTCATCTGATGGCTACATAGACCAGCACAATTCTAAAAGAAAAAAAATAGGATCAGCTGGTTTTGCAAATATACTAAATGAAATAGGCGAACTAACTACTGAAAAACAAAAAGATTTAATTGAAAAAAATTTAGAAGAACATAAAAAAGATAATATACAAAGAGATGATATTCTTGTTTTAGGTATTAAATTATAGTAGTTTATCAAACTGTGAAATCAATCTCTTTACAACAATAAACTCAGCTACCCGTCAGAAGTTGGACAGTCTTTTATATCAGGTGTTTCGTAACAGGATAAAAATCAATCCTGTAAATCCTGTCGGAAATTAAAATAATGTCCAATACTATACGTGTAGCCCAAAACTTTGCGAAACTTTGCGGTTAAAAAGCAGCTAACTTAAAACTGGTAGCCATAAACTCTATGCAGTATCCAAATTTTTTTGAACTATGATATTTAAGATGTGTAAATTAATAGAAAATCTTTGCAAGTATGTATTTTAAATTACTAATAAAAAATGTACCATTATATTTATTATTACTTTGTATAACATTATCAAGCTCATGTACAAAAACACATAAAATACCTAAAGCATCAAAGGGTGTAATCAATCTTATTGGATATAAATTTGATAAAGTAACGCAAATTGAACTTAATGGAGAATGGGAGTTTTATAATGGGCAATTATTAGAACCTAATGATTTTAAACATATAAAAAAAAGATTTATCACCGTACCTGGTGCATGGAACAAACAATTAAAATATTTAGATATTAAACCAGAAAAATATGGAACATATAGGTTGCAAATAAAAATATCAAGCAAGCCTTCCCCTCTGGTATTAAGAATACCAAGAATATTTTCATCATATAAAATATGGGTAAATAAAAAATTATATAAAGAAGTTGGAAAAGTTGATAAAAATAAAATAAATTATATTGCTGATTTGAAATTAGGTTTAATAGGTCCAATTTCCCTTAGTAAAGATGAAACTGAAATAGAATTAATAATCCAGATTGCCAATTACAAAGATCCGAACTCTGGAATTATGGCTCCAATAAGTATTGGAAACTATAGTAAAATATTTGATAAAGAGCTTAAAATATTGATTGAATATATTATTATACTTAGTATAATATTTGTTATTGGATTATACCACCTTATACTATTTATGTATCGTAAAAATGATACTTCAACAATTATTTTTGCAATTTTAGCTTTTTTTTTAGTAATATATGGAGTGGTAACAAATGATACCCTATTAAAAAACATAACAAACATAAGTTTTGAATCTATCACAAGATTTACCCACATAGTTGTATCAATATATCCTGCATTAATTACAATATTCTTCTATCGACTGTTTAGTTCGGTCATAAACAAACGTTTGGTTATTATAATAACAATATTATCAATTATTCTAATATCTGTTAGCTTATTTTCAGATATATATACAGTAAGAAGTATTATATCTCTAAAAGTAATATTTATACTTTTTACATTAGCTTATTTCACTTTCTATGGAATACCCAAAGCTATTATAAAAAAACAACAAGGTGCAATTTGGGCTTTTATTGGAATTTTGTTTTTATTTGCTGTAAACATAAATGATATGCTATTTGCTTTAGGTATTATAAAAACAGCTTTTTTATCAATTTATGGATTTGCTTTATATATTATATTTCAAGCAATTAATATAGCTGAAAGATTTTCTGTAGCTTTTAAAAACAACGAAAAACTGAACAAAAAACTTGATTTTCAGAAAAAAAATTTAGAAAAAACAGTCTATGCGAGAACAAAAAAAATTGAGGCTCAAAAAAATGAATTAGAATTAGTAAATTTATCACTTAATACTCAGAAAAGGAAAATAGAATCCAAAAACGAAGAAATAAATTCAAGTATCAGATATGCAAAAACATTACAAAAATCAATTCTACCTTCAAATGAAAATATATCTAAGATATTTAATTCGTTTGTAATATATATTCCCAAACATATAGTTTCGGGTGATTTTATATGGTATTCTCAATCAAGTTCGCAAAAAATAATAGCTGTTGTAGATTGTACAGGTCATGGAGTACCAGGTGCTTTTATGTCAATAATTGGTCACAGTATATTAAACCAAATAGTAAACGATGAAAAAATTTATAACCCATCGTTAATATTAGAAAAAATGGACATCAAAGTAAAAAAAATGCTAAGAACCAAAGAAACAGATACAGATGATGGTATGGATGTTTGTTTATGTTTATTTGATAAAATTTCTAATGAAAAAACAAAATTAATATTTTCAACAGCAAAACGTCCTATAATATATCACATGAAAAATAAAAATATAATTAAAAGTATTAGAACTTCAGCCAGACCAATAGGAGGAAAATATTTTGATAATATTGACTTTGTTAATCAAGAGTTAATACTTAACAAAGGTGACATGATATATCTAACATCAGACGGATTTGTAGACCAAAACCGAGCAGATAGGAAAAGATTTGGCACAAAAAAACTACTTAATCTGCTTAAATCCATCTCAAATTTTTCGACCATAAAACAAAAAACGATTTTAATTGAACATTTTAGAAACCATAAAAAAAATGAAGAACTAAGAGACGATGTAACCATTGTTGGAATAAAAATATAATAAGGAATCGTTAAAAAATAACTTTCCGATTTGTTTTTTGTAAGATACTTGTATTTAGGTGTAAACCAATTAGTAATTAGTAATTCGTAATTTATAATTCGTCATTTCCTAATTTATTTTATAAGGTTAATTAATGACGATTATAAGCACCCATACAAAAGTTTTTACCTATTTAGTATAGATCTTACTTTTTGAAATACCGTTTATTATATATCTTGCGTAAGCAACATTAATAGGTCGAAGACCTTATATTGCGTAAGCAACATTAAATAGGTCGAAGACCTTACTTTATTTCTACCAAGGTTAAAACAAAAAAATAAGGTTTTAAATCTCAAAAGTGTCAAGCGATAAATAAAAAACACCAATTTTTTTTACTATTAATTTAATAATATAAATATTGTTGTATATTTGGTCTAAGAATTGTAATTAAAACAATCAATAAATTGATAATAAAACATCTTAATTAATTATTATTAGTTTTTGTATGTTCAGCTACAACAAGTTTTACTGATTTTAATCGACCATATATCATTATAAGGGATTCTTTATCAAATAAAACATGTAAGTAGTCTTATAAAAATTTTTCGGCATTTGCTTTGCGTAATTAAAACTATATGTCAGTAGTTCATAAAAATTAAATAGGTTAATGACCTTAATATTTTGCTGATTTAATGTGATATTTTAATTAGAGACAATTATATTACAACATATTTTAAAACTTTTTTTTGAATATTTATTTAATTTTCATAATTTTGTTTTGAAAAGGCAATAAATTTTGTCAGCTAAAAGTTATACAGATTGTAAAATAGAATATTATTAGCAAAAAAATACTATACATATCACCTTAAACAAATAACTATCAATAGATAGTAGTTTTTTTTTTATAAAGTATCAATTAGGATTTAGAAATATGAATAATATAACAGCTGAGTTCATGGAGGAGTTTTTCCAAATGCTACGGAAAAATGTAATTGTTGCATATAGAGGCACATTCGACAAATCTGTTTTAGCAGTAATTGCAAGAAACATTGAATCAAATGTAGATGATACAAAAATAGCAAAACAATTCTTTAAAATTTTTATTGAATTAGCCCAAAACATATCATTTTATTCAGCTGAACAATCAAAAGGAAAGCATAGTGGTATAGGCATGTTGGTTATCAAACAATACGATAATCATTATAATTTTGCTACAGGTAACCTAATTTTTAAAAATACTGTAAATAAAGTTGTAGAAAAATGCGAAAGAATAAACAACTTAGATAGAGATGGATTGAGACAATATAAAAGAGAAATGTTAGGAAAACCCGATGGAGAATTTGGTGGTGCAAATATTGGGCTTATACATGTAGCATTAATATCAAATAATATTGTTGATTATAACATAAGAAAAATGGACGATAATGTATCATTTTTAACATTAGGAGTAAAAATTAATAGATAAATATAAGGTCTTTGACCTATTTATAAGGTCTTCGACCTATTTATAGTTGCTTACGCATTAGTATAAAAACAACTTAATCAGAGATTTATGAATAAGTAAATGTCAAAATTTTTTTGTAACAGTACTTACTATAAATTTATACTGTATTTTATCAAACAAAAGCGAGGATATAGTGGATAAACTTAGTTTAATTAAGTATACCTACAACATAAGATTTATAAATAAAAAACTATGGATAATTTAGAGAAATTTGATTTATTTGAATACCATTATCGTTCAAAACATGAAGTCCTAATTTCATACAAAGGACCTTTTGATAAAGAAGTATTGACAGTTATTGGTAGCTACATAAAAATTATACTTGGGAAAAACCCAATGGCAAGTAAACGTATTTTTAAAATATTTATGGAACTTGCTCAAAATGTATCATACTACTCAACCGAACGTAATATTCTTGAAAAACATGCTAAATCAGGAATTGGAACACTTGCAATAATTGAACAAAATGACAACTATACATTTCATACTGGTAATGAGATTACAAACAATAGTATTATTGAAGTAATTGAAAAATGCGAAATAATAAATGCTCTGGATAAAAATGGATTAAGGGAATATAAAAGAAAACAACTAAGATTACCTGATGGTGTATTTGGTGGTGCAAATATTGGACTAATACAGGTAGCCTTAACATCTATGCATCCTATTGAGTTTAAAGCTGTACCTATAGATGATAAAATTTCATTCCTAGGACTAACAGTTCGTATTAATAAATAATTTAACCATAAAATAGACATAAAATTCTAAATAATAAAATAACGTAATAATGGAAAATCTTGAAATTGAAGGGTACCAAGATGATTTTTATGTGCCAACTGTAAAATTTGACGCAGAAACTGGTCTATGTGAAATATCTGGTGAATCATATTTAGAAGAAACAGTTCAGTTTTATACTCCAATATTGAAGTGGATAGAAGAGTTTTTGAAAACTCAAAAAAAACCAATTATATTTAATTTTAACTTAACATATTTTAACACAAGTTCTTCAAAAAGAATTTTAGATATTCTAAGATTATTAAAAGACTATGAAGACAAAGGAGGAATTGTTACTGCAAATTGGTATTACGAGGAAGGAGATATTGATAGTGTAGATGACGTAGAAGACTTTATGCTTGTTTCAAAACTTGATGTAAATTTAATTGAATATCCTGCTGAATAAATGGTTTTGTAATTTTTTATATAACAGTACCTAAGAGGACTCGAAAAAATAAAATACAATTCTTTGTCATTATTTTGCCATTTTACTACTTCAAAAAAAGGTCTTAAATAGTTTACTATTTGCGACTTTTTTTGAATTGTAAAATAATAAACTAATTTAATATATTTGCATTTTATTTATTCGAGTCCCCTAATAAGTACTGTTACAAAAGTTTTTCGGTATTCGAATTTATCCAATCAACTGTAATACATTCGTATACAAAAACGCGTAAGCCACATTAAATAGGTCAAAGACCTTACTTGATAAGTAATAACAACTTGATAAAGCGTTGATTTCATACGATGCCCCCACTTAATATTAGATAAAATATTGGGGAGTCTTTTTTAATATTTACATTTGAAAAGTCGGTATTAAATGAACTTTCGGCTACCCGTCAGAAGTTGGACAGTCTTGTTTATCAGGTATTTCGTAACAGGA
>JAOZVK010000446.1 GCA_029938185.1 Bacteroidales bacterium
CTGTCAAATTATTACATTTATAAACTTAAGCAATTTATGTCTTAATACACTAGTCTGTTACATATTGTTTATTTAATAACTATCGGTGTGGCTTGAAGCCACGCCGATAGTAAACATTTATATCAGTGATATTCAGTCTAAATACAACGATAAACTATGTAAACAAACAAGAATATATGACATGTTTTAAGCCACAACAAAATTGAAAAAAAATGATAAAAAAAATAGCAGTATTAAAAGGTGATGGAATTGGACCAGAGGTAGTAGAACAAGCCATTAAGGTATTGGAAGCTGTTTCAGAAATTTCAAATATAAGGTTTGTGTATATTGATGCATTAATTGGAGCTTCAGCAATTGACAAGACTGGTAATCCCTTACCAGACGAAACTATTGATATATGCAACAACTCTGATGCTATACTTTTGGGAGCAGTTGGTCATCCGAAATACGATAATGACCCAAATGCAAAAATTCGCCCCGAACAAGGCTTATTGAAAATTAGAAAAACATTAGGCTTATTTGCAAATATACGTCCTATTATAACATATGATATATTGAATAGCATATCTCCATTAAAAGAAGAAAATATAAAAAATGTAGATTTTGTAGTATATCGAGAATTAACAGGTGGAATATATTTTGGTGACAAAGGTAGAAAAAATGAAAATGAAGCATATGATTGTGCAAACTACTCGGTTGAGGAAATAACAAGGATAAGTAAACTTGCATTCGAAGCTGCACAAAAACGAGCAAAACACCTAACACTTGTTGATAAAGCAAATGTACTCGAAACGTCAAGATTATGGAGAGAAACTGTAAAAAAAATTGCAAAAAAATATCCAGATGTTACTCTTGACTTTATGTTTGTTGATAATGCTGCAATGCAAATTATTTTAAACCCTTCATTTTTTGATGTTATTTTAACTGAAAATATGTTTGGAGATATTATAACAGACGAAGCTTCAGTTATTACAGGTTCAATTGGTATGTTACCATCGGCTTCGGTGGGAAATAAAATTTCGCTATTTGAACCAATTCATGGATCTTATCCTCAAGCAAGTGGTAAAAATATAGCAAACCCTTATGGTACAATACTTTCGGCGGCATATTTACTCGATTCATTTGATATGTTTGAAGAAGCAAATAAAATTCGTAAAGCGGTTGAACAAGCTTTGAATGAGGGATATGTTACAATTGATATTAATAAAAAAAAATATTATGGTACAAATGAAATTGGTGATTATATAGCAAAAAGCATATTGTCTTTACAATAAGATAAGTAGACTTACGAATGTTTTTCGGCATTTGCATTTATACAATTGGCTACATGAAAGTAATTTATAAAAATGCGTAAGCCACATTAAATAGGTCGAAGCCCTTAACTTACAACCAGTAGCCACAAATATCAATCAATTAATGAAAATTAAATATATTTACATATTATTTTGTTTTATTATTATTTTTAATAAAGTTACAGCTCAAAATGACTCAATTATTAAAAAGTCAGAAGCTATTATTAACTTTATTAAATTTATTAATTGGAAAAATAAAGATATACTTAATATAAAAGTTTGGAAAAATAATAAAATGACAGAAATATTAAAAAGCAAAAATAATAAATATATTAATATAAAAACAATAAATAAACTTGATGATATTGACAACTGCAAAGTCTTGTATATATCAAATGCAAATGATGAAGAATTGGAAAAAATAGTAAAAAAAGCAAATTCAAAACATATTTTAACCATAAGCGATAATTATAATCATGTGAATAAAAATGTCATAATATCGTTTAAAATAGAACAAGGCGAAACACGTTTTCAAATAAACAGGAAAGTTGCAATGAGTTCAGAGATTGAGATAAACTATTTGTTATACAAACAAGCTAAAGTTGTTATAGATTAATTAAAAATAAATATGAATATAATAAGGTCTTTTTCGATAAAAAATAAAATTATTACACTAATTCTCTTGGTATCAATACTAATTATTAGTTTTGGTTTTACTTATATTATAATTAGTTATGTGAACGAACTAAAGAAAGAAATGGCAAATAATACAAGATTGCAAGCTAAACTAATTGGAGAATATAGTATTACAACACTAATTTTTAATGATAAAAATGGAGCGGTTAATATTCTTGAAAAACTAAAAACAATTACCACTGTAGAAGTAGGTCAAATATATGACAAAAATCATAAACTATTTGCTACATATAATAAAACAGCAAAAGTTGTAAAAGAAAATATAATTGAGGATAATAGTAGTTATAAATTTGTTGATGATTGTTTGTTGGTTTACGAACCAATAATATTTAAAAACGAAAAATATGGAACAGTATACATAATGGTTTTAATATCTGAGCTTAATAATAAAATAAAAGAATATATTATAAGAATGATTCTTATATTTATAGTACTAATTGTATTATCCTATATATTGGCATTATGGTTTCAGAGAATTATATCAAAACCAATTTTATATTTAGCTGAAACAACAAGCAATATCTCAAAAAAATCAGACTATTCAATTAGATTAAAACATAAGAACAATGATGAAATTGGTCAGTTATATTCTGAATATAATAATATGTTAATTCAAATTGAAAAACGAGAAAAACAAAGAGATTTTGCAGAAAAAGCACTAAAAGAGAGCGAACTAAGATTTAAGGAAATAAGCGAATCATCTTTTGATGCTATATTGTTGATAAACCAAAAAGGCTATATTTCGTACTTGAATGGAACTGCAAAAAAAATATTTTCTTATAACGAAAGTGATATAAATAAACACCAATTTACCAAACTAATTATTACCCCAAAACATAGAAAACAAGCAATATTAGAATTTAATAACTATATATCAACAGGTAGAAATAAATACTTAGGAAACCAATATGAGTTTGTGGCTTATAGAAAAAATGAAGAGATTTTTCCTATAGATGTTTCCTTACGAGCAATTGAAGTTAATAATTCAAGAAATATTGTTGTTACACTACGTGATATTTCAATAAGAAAAAAACGTGAAAATGAACTTGTTAAAGCCAAAGAGAAAGCCATTGAATCGGAAAAACTTAAATCAGCTTTTTTAGCAAATATGTCACATGAAATTCGTACACCAATGAACGCTATAATTGGTTTCTCTGAATTGCTTTCAAAACCAGATTTGTTTGAAAAAAGAAAAGATAAATTCTTAAACTATATAATCAGTAGTGGAAAAAGTTTATTGAATTTAATTGATGATATTATTGATATTTCCAAAATTGAAGTAGGTAAGTTACGTATAAAAAAAGAAGATTTTGATATTAATGAAATTTTAGACGAACTTTTTTCTTCATTTGTTAAAACTAATGAAAGAACAGAAAATAAAGTTATCTTTAGAATATCAAAAGATATATCCAACCAATTAATTATTAACTCAGATGCATATAGAATAAAACAAATTATATCTAATTTATTATCAAATTCATTTAAATTTACATCAAAGGGATACATTGAGTTTGGATGCAAAATAGTTGAAAATAAAGTATTGTTTTATGTAGAAGATACAGGTATAGGTATTCCAGATGATAAGGTAGATGTTATATTTAACCGTTTTGGACAAATAGATGAATCATATAGCATAAATAAAGGAGGAACAGGATTAGGTTTGGCAATATCAAAAAAATTAGTAAGTTTATTAGATGGCGAAATATGGGTAGAATCGGAAATTGAAAAAGGCTCTACATTTTATTTTACAATTCCATTTGATTACAAAATACCTGCTATAAGTAACAATAATGACGTAAATATAATTGGTTTCCCACAAGTTTTATTAAAAGGAAAAACAATTTTAGTTGTTGAAGATGAACCCATTAATTATATATTTATTGAAGAAATTATTAAAACAACAGAAGCCAATGTAATTTGGGCACAGGATGGTTTTGAGGCTGTAAATATTTGTAAGGAAAACGACAATATTGACTTGATACTTATGGATGTTAAAATGCCTCAAATGGATGGTTATGAAGCTACAAAATTAATAAGACGTTTCAGAAAAACAGTTCCTATAATTATTCAAACTGCTTATGCAATAGATGGACAAGAAGAAAAAAGCATCAAAAATGATTGTAATGGCTATATAACAAAGCCTATCATTATTGAAAAATTATTAGATATTTTGAATAAATTTATTGGTTAAATAATATTATGAATTATGAATTACGAATTTATAATTCGTCATTTCCTTATCAATTGTCAATTACTTAGTAAGTAGGTCGATATATAAAAACAACACTTTTGTTTTTTTTATTATGCTGTTTATCAAGCGTAAGCAAAATTGTTAATTATCCATTGTTCATTGTTAATTACTTATATAAATTAATGTCTGATAATTTAGAATACAAAATAGGAATAAGTTTGATTCCTGGGATAGGTTGTGTAAATGCAAGAAAATTAATTGCATACACAGGAGGTGTTGAGCATGTTTTCAAACAAAAACAAAATACATTACTAAAAATACCTGGAATTGGTAAGTATTTAGCCAACAAAATTGCAAATCAAAATGTACTTGATACAGCAAAAAAAGAAATCGAATTTATAAATAAAAACAATATAAAGCCCGTATTTTACTATGACTCGGAATATCCTGAACGACTAAAACATTGCGAAGATGCTCCGCTAATGCTTTTTATGAAAGGTGATATTAATTTTAATCAAAACAAAGTTATTAGTATAGTTGGAACAAGACATGCAACAAAATACGGTAAAGATATATGCAACAAATTAGTTGATGATTTAGCAAATGCTGGACACAAAGTGATTATTGTAAGTGGATTAGCTTATGGTATTGATATTTGCGCACATAAAGCAGCATTAAAAAACAATCTTGAAACAGTTGCA
>JAOZVK010000057.1:0-8334 GCA_029938185.1 Bacteroidales bacterium
AGTCAAAAATGTAATTCTTTTTTTTGTATATTTTTTGTATAATTTTCAAAAGTTTGGTTTTATTATAATTATACCAATTTTTTCCTTCATACAATAATATGTCTGTTTCTATACTTAAATCAATGTATTTTTGTTTTTGTTTTTGTTTTTCATAACTTAAAAATAAACCAAAACGCTCATATTGCAAATATAAACTTACACTATCTTCTTGTCTCTTATCAGGTTTCCCGAGTGTCTGTATAACCCTATCAACTGTATAATCAAAATTTATACCTGCTATTCCTTTACCTATTTGAAAATTATAGTCCATTTATATTTACTTTCGCCAATGAGTTTCACCTCTTTGATTTATGTTTTTTTGAAGTCGTTTTTTAGTATTTTTCAGTATTTTAAGCAGTTTTGATTCTTCTTTCGATTTATTGGGTTTTTGTTTTAGCTCATTTATTTGTTTTTCATAATCATCAATTTGTTTTTTAATAGATTCTTTAACATCCTGGTTTTTATGCGGTTCGTTTTTTCCGTTTTTCTTTTTGTTATTCCAATTATCGTTATTATTGCTTTTGCTTTTTTTCGTCTTACTTGTGCTGTCGTTCTTTGTTTGGCTTTTTGATTTGTTACTTTTTTGTTCTGTCTTTTCGTTTTTATGCTGTGCAAATTCACGTAAAAATTCATTTGCTCCATAAATTGTAAATGTTATTAGCAACGAAATTAACAATATTTTTATTGTTATGCTAATATTTAATGTTTTTTTTTCGGATATTATTATTGTTTTCATTTACAAAGTATTAATTCATTTGTTTGTCTATCCAGTCTATAATTGATTTTGCAAATTCTAAACCTGTTTTTGAAGTAATAACAGCCAAACTACCATCGTATCCGCCAAATAAATGCAAAAAATTGTATGCTTCGTTAAATTCTTTAAGTTTAGTTTTATTAATTTTTGCCAGATTTTGTTTATAAAAATCAACATTTATTGATTGTGTTCGTTTACCTTTTGGTTTTGGATATTTTATTCCTTTTTGTGTAAAATAATCATTCAAAGCTACAAGTAAACCACTATATGCTGTGTTACAAGCCATACGAACATACTTCGCATCATCGTAAAACTTGCCATCTTTTTTTGCTTTTGTTCGTAGAATTTCTTTTGCGTTGTCAAGGTATCTGTATGCTTCTGTATATGGTTCCATTTTTTAATACTCTGATTTTAAAATGAATAATTATTTAAAAAAGTTGAATTATTAAGCTAATTTAGTATAATTCACTGATTGTTCAAAATCCAGAGGTATAGTAAAATTAAAAGTACTACCTTTACCTTTTTGGCTTTCTATCCATATTTTACCATTATTTTTTTCTACAAATTCTTTACATAATATTAAACCCAGTCCTGTACCTGTTTCATCAGACGTTCCTCTTGTAGAATGTGTAATATCTATTCGGAATAGTTTATTTTTATCATCATTGCTTATACCTACACCAGTATCAATAACAGAAACTTGCAAATATTTCTTATTTATAAGTTTGGTTTCAATTTTTATAGTATCTCCAATATTTGAAAACTTAATAGCATTTGATAATAGGTTTCGTATTACAGTAGTTATCATATTAATATCAATGTAAACGAATTTGTTATCAACATTTTCTGTATTAATCAGAATTTGTTTCTTGAGTGCATTATCACTTACAATATCTATTGTTTCAATAATTAGTTTTTTGATATCTGTTCTTGAAGGATTCCATTCTATTCGACCAGTCTGCGAACGAGCCCATTCTAACAGATTTTCCAGTAAATTATACCCTCTTTTAGCAGCATTGTGAAGATGTTTTATAAAACGAGCGATTTTCTCTTCATCCCATTTACTATAATTTATAAATAGAAGTTCTGCTAGACCTTCAATATTTGATAGAGGAGTTTTTAAATCGTGAGCAATTATTGAAAAAAATTTATCTTTTGAAGCATTGGCTATTTTAAGTCTTTTTTCGCTATCTATTATTTCATTTTCATAATTGTTTCTTTTAAAAGCTTCTGAAATTAAATTTGAGCATGTTCTAATTATTCTAATTTCGTGATACTTCCATTTTCTTTCAAAATCGCATTGCTCGAAACACAAAAAACCAAACAATTTTTTATCAATATATATTGGTGCAATAAGCAGTGATTTTACTATGGATGGGTCTATTTGTTTTGCTATTTCGTGAGGTAGGTCTGTTTTTATATTTAAGACATTTAAAACTCTTTTTTCGTTAGTTATATCAAACCATTTATATAAATCAATATTTTCAATATTAATTGATATATTTTTTCTTAAGTTTGTACCTTGTTTGTTCCACTGGTATGATTTTTTTGTTCTCTTCATATCAGTGCTATTTATAAATATACTTACTCTGCTAACATCTATTTTTTCTCCTAGTATTGAAAGGATTTCATGTAAATTTAATTCGAAGTTACTCGCTCTGTTTAATATTCTTGAAATATCAAAATAAATTTCATGTAAAGTTATATATTGTAATAATGAACTTTCGTCTCTTTTTTTATTTGAAATATCAATTGCCATATGTAACTTAACCAATCTGTTGTTCCATACTATGGCACTATCATGTACTTCATACCATTTTTCGTTGTACTGATTATTAAATTCCCATATATGTACTTCTGTAGGTTCATTATTATTGTTTAATAATCTTTCATTAGTACAGAATGAGCAAATCCCCTTTGGTTTTTTTTGAAATTTTTCCCAACATATACTTCCCTTATTATCACCATATATTTTTTTTGCAAACTTATTCATATAAATAATTTCGTATGTTTCAATATCTGATATGTATATTAAAACATCAAAATTATCAAGAATCTTAAATGCTTCTTGTCCTTTACTATTGAATAAATATTCGTTTTGCAATCTTTTTAATTTTATTAAAGTTTATTTATATTAAATTCCACACTACATGACAAAAAATTGTAACTGTAGTAAAATGAATATTTTTGACAGGATTTACAGGATAAAAAAACATGTAAATCCTGTTAATCCTGTCCAAATTATGCCAAATAAAAAATGTCATGTAGAGTAATACTGATTTATTATCATAAATTGCAAATGTAAAAAAATAATATCATTTATAAAAAAGTATTATTTCATGTTTTTAAACCCAAGAGGCTACAATTATAGCTGAATACTCTTTTTTTTCTGAAACTATTTTTATATCAACTTTTATATCTTTCTTTTTTGTTATTTCAATTGTTCTTTCTATCCATCCAGCAATTCTATATGCTACCAATTCGTATTTTAAATCATAAAAAATAAACTGCATTACAGCCTTATTTTTTGTTTTGTTAAGTACCATTGCTTTTGCTGGTTTGTAATATGTTGAAAAAACATTTGTTATCCTGCTAAGTACAAATAATGGAGAAGAAACCCTTATAAAAATTTTATAGACTCCTGTTAATGCATCTTCGGAACTAAATCGACCAAGTTCCCACGAGGCTTTTTTTCTTGAGTCATAAAAATGGTCACCTACAATATTTGTTGGTGCTATTACTGAGTCATACAAATCATACCATGATGTGGACATTATTGGACTTTGGAAAATTTTTTTTGATTTTTCGGGAAGTAAATTAAACCATTTGTCATATAAATCGGGAAATTTACTTTTAACTAATTTTGGTACTGTTTTTACAGCTGTTCCTTTTATTTCCATTTTATTTTTTAGTTTATTGATTATGAATATATTTATAAGTAGGTCGATATATAAAAACGTCTCTTTTATTTTTTATTCAAGCGTAAGCAAAATTGTTCTTTGTCCATTATTCATTGTTAATTACTTTATAATTTATGCATTACAACAGATACAAAAAACAGCGTTAATTTAACAAAATTATAAAAAAAAATACTAATATAAAATGAAATTTTATTAATCTAAAAAAAAGAGGTCGAAGACTTTAATTTAATAATGCTTGATATTTAGCTAATTATAAGCTATTCATAAAATATAATTTTTCATAAGAAAAGTTGGCGATTCGAGCCTTTTTAATTAACTGTGGAATCGTTAAAAAATAACTTTCCCATTTGTGATTCTGCAAATATATCCTATTTTTGTAAAATTAACTATAAAATAGAGAAAATGAATAAATACGATAATAAAATAGAAGAATATATGCAAACACATTTTTCAGTTCTGAATGAAAAAGATAAACGACACTATGCTGCAATTGAAGCTTTAAAATTGCCACACGGTGGAATTAACTATATCGCTGATTTACTTGGCATTTCAAGAAAAACAGTAAATTCAGGTATTAAGGAGATAAAAAAAAACACTGCTATCAAAAGATCATGTACGAAATAAAGGTGGCGGTCGCAAAACGATTTTAGCAAAAGAACCGAAAATTTTAGATGAATTTATCAAAATAGTAGACGAACACAAAGCCGGTTCACCAATGAATGAAGATATTGTTTGGACTTATTTAAGTAGAAGTGAACTTTCCCAAAAACTTAAAGATAAGGGCTTTAAAGCAAGCAAATATATTATTTCACAGTGTTTAAAGAAATTCAAATTAGGTAAAAGGAAGTTACAAAAAACAGGAACAATAAAAACTGTTAAAAATAGGGACAAGCAGTTTAAAAAAATAGATAAACTGCGACAAAGGTATGAAAATAAAGGATTTCCCGTAATAAGTATAGACAGTAAAAAGAAAGAGGATTTAGGATATTTGTTTAGAGATGGAAAAGTCTATACTACAGATGGTTTGATAATCTATGACCACGATTTTGCAAATCTTTCAAATGGCAAAGTTACCCCTCATGGTTTATATGATACAACAAAACAAAAAGCATACTTAAACCTATCATTATCAAAAGATACAGCAGATTTTTGCAAATTTTGTATAAAATGGTGGTGGGAAAATTATGGTAAAAATGATTATCCAAACGCAACAAGTATACTAGTTTTATGTGATGGTGGCGGTAGTAATAGTAGCAGACATTATGTCTTTAAAGAAGCAATGTTTGAACTTGCAAATGAATTAAATATAGAAATCAGAATAGCACATTATCCACCGTATTGTTCTAAATATAATCCCATTGAGCATAAATTATTTCCTCATATAACAAGGGCATGGAGTGGTATTGTTCTTGATAATATTGAGACAATGAAGAATTTAATTTTGAAAAGAGTAGAAAATAACAATATTAAGAAAATATTTGTAAATAAATGTGATGCGATATATGAGACCGGTAAAAAAGCATCTGAAAATTTTATGGAAACTATGCCTGTAATATTCGATAATTTTTTGCCAAGATGGAATTATAAATTTGTCCCTCTAAAATAATGAAATGGGAAAGTTATTTTTTAACGATTCCTGTGTAATATTTGTTTAACTTTATTGTAATTAAAAATATTAATTCCATATTTTTTTATTAATTTTGCATAAGTTTTATTATATTGAAGTGAAATTGGTTTTAAGATTTTTCTGATACAGACCTACAAGGTTTTCAAAACCTTGCAGGTCGCATATATATTAAAAAACATTTAGAATATAAACATTAAACAATAAAGCAATGAAAAACACAGACTTATTTAATTTTTATAAAGCCCAAACAGGGATATTCATAACAGAATATGAAAAAGCAAAAATTGACTATGACGAAGATGCAATTCATGATTTTAGGGTAAGTGTAAAAAGAATGAAAGCAGTTTTGAGATTACTCGAAAATATAATCTCGGATAATAGTTTTGTTTCTAAAAACAATATTGCAAGCATAAAAAAAATATATGGTTCGGCTGGAATTATTAGAGATTCGCAGGTGCAAGTATCAATGATAAAAAAATATGAAAAAAAATTAAATATCTTTTTTGATTTTTATAAACAGTATTTTAATGAATATGAAAAAGTTGGGAAAAAAAAATTTGATTTTGAAAACAAGGTATTTAGATATGAATTGTTAGCTAATGAAATTGATGAAATAAAATATAATATTGATAATAATATAGCCATTGAGCCAAGCAATTCAATATTTGATTTTGTTAAAATCCAATATAAATATTTTATTAAACTACTAAACGACACATCAAACGAAGAAAACCTGCACGATGCAAGACGTAAAATAAAAGAAATTAATTATGTTCTTGAAATAGTCCAAATATATACTGAAAGTATTGATAAACAATTGTTGCTAAATTTAAAAAGAGCAGGAAGTATGCTTGGCAAGTGGCACGACAAGGTTGTTATGATTGAAAATATTGAAATTTTGGAAGAATTTATAAAAGAGCAAAGCAATATTGATAAATATGATAGACTTAAAGCAATTGTAAGAGGCGAAAGTGAACTTATTTTAGAGGATATAAATAACAAACTTGATGCTGGTGAACTTAATGTTAATAGATTGAATTTTTAGTAATTTTTCACTAAGGTCTTCAACCTATTTAATGAGGCTTACGCATTCTACTAACCTCCTAATAATATATGATTTAACAAATATAAATATCGTTTTTTTTTGTTAGAGTACTTACTTAACCATATTATCAAAAAATCTAAATTAAACATTAAAAAGATGAAAAAAAGAAAGAATTTAAATCTGGGGAGTTCAGACTTTAAAAATATCATTAAAAATAATAATTATTTTGTTGATAAAACATTATTTATAGAAGAGGTATTAAAAGCCGAGAAAGCAGTTCTATTATTGCCACGTCCACGTAGGTTTGGAAAAACTCTTAATTTATCAATGCTATGCTATTTTTTTGATAAGAATGAACCTGACAACAAAAAACTATTTAAAGATTTAAAAATTTGGCAAACTAAAGATGATATAAAACAACACTGTTGTAAATATCCTGTGATATATTTAACATTAAAAGATGCAAAAGCTGAAACTTGGAACGAATGTTACGAACTGATAGTTTCTGAAATTGTAAATTTATATTCAGAACATGATTATTTACTTGAAAATAATATACTTAAAAATCACGAAAAACTAAAATTTAATAAAATATTAAATGAAACAGCAAGTGAAACTGATTATAAAAATAGTTTAAAACTGTTAAGTAAATACTTGCAAAGATATAGTAATGAGAAAACTGTAATTTTGATTGATGAATACGATACTCCTATTCAAGCAAGTCATAATAAATTCTATACCAAAGCTGTTTCATTTATGCGTAATTTATTAAGTGGAGCACTAAAAGACAACAACAATCTTTATAAAGGTGTGATAACCGGAATACTAAGAGTATCAAAAGAAAGTATTTTTACTGGATTGAATAATTTAAGCGTTTATTCAATACTTGATGAAGAGTTTTCTGATAAATTTGGATTTACAAAACCAGAGGTAAAACAAATTATTAAAGATTTTAAAATAAAAACAAGCTACTCTGAAATAGAAAAATGGTATGATGGATATAAATTTGGCGAAACTACAAAAATATATAATCCATGGTCTATACTAAATTTTGTAGTCAGCAAAAACGAAAAGTTTAAACCATACTGGACAAATACAAGTGCAAATGAATTAATAAAAAACGAGATAAAAAAGAAAGATGCAGGAAATGTAAGAGAAGATATATTTAAATTAATAAACAATGAAGTAATTATTAAAGATATAGAAGAAAATTTTATTTTTCCTGACTTACATAAACGAAAAAGCCTTTTGTGGACTCTACTAACTTATAGTGGATACTTAACAACAAAAAAACAAGTTTCGAGAAAAGAATATGAGCTGATTATTCCAAACTATGAAATAAAAACAATTTTTCAGGATACCATAATCGAATGGCTGGAAACAGATATAAAAGTAATAAAATCATTATTACAAGATACTACAAATTATTTAATAAACAATAATATAGCAAAATTTGAAATCGGATTTAAAGAAATAATAGGCGATACTTTCAGCTATTATGATACTGCAAAAAACCATGAATATATTTATCATTCGTATATTTTGGGATTACTTGCAATCATTGGTGATGATTACGTCGTTAAATCAAATAAAGAAAGCGGAGAAGGGCGTTACGATATATTATTAATTCCACATGATAAATCAAAAACTGGTGTTGTAATTGAAATCAAACAAATTGACAAACAGCAGGAAAATGAAGATATTGTAAAATTTAACAAGCGAATTAACAAACAAATAGTATCAGCCAAAAATCAAATTGACAGAAACAAATACTATAAAGAACTTATTGATAATAAAATAGATGAAAATAATATTATTAAAGTTCCAATAGTTTTTGCAGGAAAAGAGCCATATATTAAGGAGTTAAAAACTAAAAGTTAATTATCGTTTTATTAAGGTCTTCAACCTATTTAATGAGGCTTACGCATTCTACTAACCTCCTAATAAT
>JAOZVK010000057.1:8434-16933 GCA_029938185.1 Bacteroidales bacterium
GCCATATATTAAGGAGTTAAAAACTAAAAGTTAATTATCGTTTTATTAAGGTCTTTGACCTATTTAATGAGGCTTACGCATTCTACTAACCTCTTAATAATATGTGATTTAACAATATATATCAAAAAGACTTTTGTTATAGTAACTACTAAATTAGTAATAATCAATGAAATGTATTAACTGTGGAGCATCATTAAATCCAAATATTGAAAAATGCGAATTTTGTGATACATATTGGAATTTTGAAAAAAAATCTAAATCAATATTTCATTTTTTAAAAAATATGAAATTTCGTAAAATTGCTGTATATCCTATATTTATAACTTTTGGAATTGTATTTAGTATAATTATATATATTTTTATGTTCGATAATTTTTCCGAAATACAACTGATAACGCTTAGTCCTATATGGTATTTTTCAATAATTTGTGGTTTATATGGCTACAAAGCCGAAGATTTAATAAAACTAATTGTTAGTAAAAAAGCTAAAACATTTAGTGAGGCATATAAAGTGTGGTTACAAATATTGGATAAACAGTCGATAGTGTTAGGTATTATTGCAAGAATTTTCTTTTTTCCTTTTAATTATTTCAAAAAAATAAATCCATTAAATACAGCACTTGTGGGAGCTTTTTTTTGGGGAATAATATTTGGATTTTTTTTTCAGGCAGTATGGCCAATACTCTAAGGACTTCGACCTATTTATGTTGCTTACGCATTATATTAATATTCTAATAAGTAGATATTTACTATAAAAATAAAAAATGAAAGTTTCAAAACAAATATCAATTGGATTAAGAAGCTATTTCAAAGCAGGTAATATAATTTTTAATAAAGGAATAATTATATATTTTATATTTCCTTTGCTAATAAACATTGCTTTTCTTTGGGGTGGATTAGAAATAGCATCAAACCTTACTGAGAAAGCACAATCAGCATTTATGAACTGGGTAAGTTTTGGTGATTCAGATTTTTTTATGGCTGAATATCTTGATGGTTTTTTCTCAGGAGTAATATGGGTATTTATTAAAATACTATTCTTTTTAATTTTTGCATATTTAGGAGGATATTTGATATTGATAATACTATCACCAGTATTTTCGATAATCTCGGAAAAAACTGAGTACAAAATAACAAATACAAAAAATGATGCACCATTTAATATGTCTCAATTTATTAAAGATATACTAAGAGGGCTTGTACTTACAATTAGAAATATGCTTATTGAATTTGCACTTCTTATTCCTATTTTTATAATTGGTTTTATTCCAATAATCGGATGGCTTGGAGCTTTATTTTTATTTTTTGCATCTTCATATTTCTATGGTTTTTCATATATGGACTATACAAATGAAAGAAGAAAACGAACAGTAAAAGAAAGTGTTGCGTATATATGGAAGTATAAATGGATTGCAATTTCAAATGGTTCAGTATTTGCCCTGTCATTATTAATTCCTTTTTGTGGAGTATTATTAGCAGCATTTATCGCAATTTTGTCAATTATAGCTGCAACTATTGCAATGCTCGAAATAGAAGAATTTAATAAGTTGAAAAATGTTTAAATCTAACATTGGAAATATTAAAATATCAGCTGTATCATATCTTAATACATTACCTTTTTTATATGGATTGCAAAACTTTGTAGAATTTGAACAACTTGATATTAGTTTAGATATACCATCAGTTTGTGCATCAAAATTGATAACAAATCAAGTAGATATTGGACTTGTTCCAATTGCTATTATTCCTGAATTGAAACAATATTATATAATTTCGGACTATTGTATTGGTGCAAACGGAAATGTTGATTCTGTGTTGTTATTGAGTGAAGTACCTCTGAATAAAATCGAAAAAATATACCTTGATTATCAATCAAGAACTTCGGTTATGTTACTAAAAATTCTGGCAGAAAACTATTGGAATATTAAACCTGAATTTATTACTGCTAACAAAGGATATGAGAACCTGATTGGTAATAAAACTGCTGGTTTGATAATTGGAGATAGAACATTTAGTTTAAATAAAGATTATAAATATAAATATGACCTAGCAGGCGAATGGAAAAAATTTACAAACATGCCATTTGTATTTGCAGCATGGATAGCAAACAAAAAAATTGATAACAAATTTACTTCCAAATTTAATAAAAGCTTAAAATATGGACTTGATAACATAAATACTGTTGTTGATAACAATTATAAACAAAACATTAACAAAAAAGTAGATTTATATAAATATTTATCTCAAAATATTAGTTATAATTTAGATGAAAGTAAGAAAAAAAGTATGGAATTATTTTTTAGTTATTGGAGTTCCTAAAAACCATATTTCTGTCTTAAACCTGATTAATTCATAAATTTTTGTTATGAGATGCGTAAGCAACATTAAATAGGTCGAAGACCTTACATAAAAATAAAAGATGGAAGCAGTAATATACAATCATAAAATATGGCTTAAAGAAACCAAGCCTGATACATTGTTTGAGAAATTGAACAACTTATTATATACCAGTGGCTATACAGTAATTGGGCATTTAGACAAACACTTTGAACCATATGGATATACTTGTGTTTGGCTTTTAGCAGAGAGTCACTTAGCTGTGCATACTTTTCCCGAAAACAACAAAACATATATTGAGCTAAGTGGTTGCAATCAAGAAATGAATGAAATATTTATTAATGATTTATCAAATTGGATTGAAACTAATAAATAATTAACAATTTTGCTTATGCTTGATAAACAGCATAATATAAAAAACAAAAGTGTCATTTTTATATATCGACCTATTTACACTTTAGCTAGTGTATTAAGACATATTATAAATGTAATAATTTGACATGATTTGCATGATTAACAGGATATTTAAAACATGTAAATCCTTTCTAAATAATACTAAAGAAACTTATGACTGGTTTCACTATTTCAATAATTTTAGGCTCTTGAAGTTTGTTTACACACAAAAAAGGCTCTAAAAGCCTAATTTTACAAAAAAAAATAATATTTTTGATGAAATATATAAAATAATTTATAACTTTACATGTGTAATCATTTTTTGAAATGTTAAGTTTATGCCAAATTAATAATTTTTTTTGCATAATACTTGTTTATTAATGCATTACAAATATTTTGAGTTTTTTAAAAAAGTCTAATATGGTTCTAATTGATTGTTTATTATCAAAATTAATATCATTACTTAACAAATTATATAAGCAATGTTAAAAAGAGCCATTAATATCTATATTTTATTAAGCAATTCTAACTATAAAAACAAATAATAATGGATGTTTATTTTTCAAAAGTAAAAAATTATCTTCTTGAACTTGAGTATAATATTTCAAATGAAAATGAAGAAGACGGCGTTTTTGTTATAAACAATGAAGACGAAGGAATATCAAATATGATAATAGTATGCGCTGATCCAATTTTGATAATGGAGCAATATCTATTTGACATTAAAAAAGATGATATTAATATCTACAAAAGTTTATTAGAAAAAAACAGAGATATTATACACGGAGCTTTTGCACTTGATGAAGAAGGTAAAAAAGTTATTTTCAGAGATACACTGCAATTAGAGAATCTTGATTTGAATGAAATTGAAGGTTCCTTAAATTCATTATCTTTGTTATTAAGCGAATATTCTGGAAAAATCATTGGATTTTCAAAATAAAAGAACAAATGAGAAGTAGTATTTTCTACTTCTCATTTTTATAATTTAAGGTCTTAGACCTATTTTAATGTGGCTTACGTATTTTTAGAAATTACTGTCATGTAGCTAATTGTACAAATATAAATGTCAAAAAATTTTTGTAAAACTACTTATATACAATTATAATGTAGTATTAAAATAGATAACATACCTTAAAAAGGTGGAGCTACGCTTGTATTTCCTCCATCAAGAACAAATTTGTAACCACCATTTTTTTGAGACTTCCATATTGACAAATAATAACCATATTGTTTTATACGCTTGCTACCCTCATAGTTAACCAACATGAAGTATCCATGAGTAAAACCTAAATCTTTGGAACGCGAGAGATTAGAATATATCGGAGCCCAAGACATTTTTGTATTCACCTTGTATTGTTTTTCATACCATTCATATAGCTCTTTATATTTTTTCTTATTATATAATTCCTTTCCTCCATTTGAAATTGTTACACCACTATCGTCAATAAAATTATAAAAAGCTCTATAAAAATTCCAGTTTTTAGAATTTTTAGAAAACTCAATATCAGTTCTGGCAATTATTAAATCTCTTTTTCTATACACATTTTTTATTTTACCAAAATATTTTTTATTTCTCATTTTTAGTAAGCCGAGATTGCTAATTATTTTCCATTTTCCGTTTTTTTGTTTTTTCCATACAGTACTATAATAATTATACTCATTTTTTTTATTTTTAACCGAGTCTGCATGTTTTATTTTGTACTTACCATATGTGTATGCAAGGTCAGCTTTTTTAGATACTGACACATGAAGTGGTGTCCACTCAAAAAACTCTACATCTGATTGTTTGTCACAAGAAAGTATAAATTGATTTAAGTTATTTTTTCCAACTATCAAATGTCCTTTTTCGGGAATAATAATACCTTTTTCATCTAAATACTGATTAAATGCTCCTAAAATTCCTTTTATACTAGCAACTTTCGAAAATTGTTTATCTTTTTTTAGAATTTTCTTTTTTTCATCTTCCAAATTTATTTCACTGTTGCAAGACATAAAAGTAATTATAAGTAAAATAATTAAAATATATTTATTCATAATGTTATCTAAATTAATCAATTAAAATTTTTCACTTGTTAATAATTGTTTACATATTATATAAGTTAGGAATCGTTAAAAAATAACTTTCCGATTTGTTTTTGTAAAACACTTATATTTAGGTGTAAACCAATTCGTAATTTATAATTCGTCATTTTCTTATCATAAGTGTATTTACAATATTTGGCTACACGTTTAGTATTGGACATTATTTTATTTTTTTGACAGGATTAACAGGATTTTTTTTTATACTGTTACGAAATAAGCACCCATACAAAAGTTTTTACCTATTTAGTATAGAGCTTACTTTTTGAAATACCGTTTATTATATATCTTGCGTAAGCAACATTAAATAGGTCGAAGACCTTACCTGATAAACTATACTGCCCAACTTTACGTGGGTAGCCATTTTGGGTATCCACGTAAAGTTAGATAGTTCACTGCGCTCGGTAGGTAGTTTCACATTTTCCATTTATCATTGACTCTTTGACATATGTGAAAGGATTTATTGTCAGGAGTTTTAAAGTATATGAATTTAAAGAAGAACTAATTTTCCTAATCCAGTTCTTTTAATTTCTTACCATTCTGTAGCATCTTCAATATCAATGTCTGTTGTTTCATTAACGATGACTTTATAGCTCATAATTGTGTTTTTTAGCTATTCTTGTTATTAAGTACTATTACAAAAGTTTTTCGACATTTACTTATTCATAACTTCCTGATTAAGTTACCTTTGTACTAATGTGTAAGCAACTATAAATAGGTCGAAGAGCTTATTTCTTCATTAAGTTCAAAGTTATTTTCAGCTATTTCGTTTTGTGTTAATTCGGCTACCCGTCAGAAGTTGGACTGTCTTGTTTTTCAAGTAATTTTAATCATAAAATTAAAGAAAAGATTAGCAAAACTTTGCGAAACTTTGCGTCAAACTTTGTGTAACTTTGCGGTTAAAAAGCGTCTAACTTAAAACTGGTAGCCGTTAATTCAAAATACTTAAAGTATAAAAAATCAATATATTCAAAAACTTAAAATTTCAAACTGTCAGGCAAAGTTTTCAGTTTTTTTATAGATACATCTGTATCAATAATTTTTAAATTTATATTATATGGCTACCACACGCAAAGTTAAACACCTCACTATCAAATAGAAACACCTGAGAGTCGCAACTTATTTATAAGAAGCCGAGTCCAACCTTACGTGGGTAGCCGCTTAAGGTATTAACAAACTGTTAGCAATTATTAATCAAAGTATTGTACCATTGTATCATTGAATAATTGTACCATTTTAAAGTATAAGTAATCTTACAAAAACACATAAGCTATATAAATGGTCGAAGACCTTATTTATTCATTATCTATATTTGCAGTTAAATTTAATTCGTCATCGAATTCTTTAACAATATCACTATCAATAAGAATTCGTCCACAATATTCGCAAACAATAATTTTTTTTCTTGATGCAACATCTAATTGTCTTTGAGGAGGTATTTTATTGAAACAACCACCGCAAGCACTTTTGTATACAGGAACAACAGATAATCCGTTTCTTGCATTGTTTCTGATTCTGCTATATGCATTTAGTAGTCTTGGCTCAATTACTCCTTGAATTTTTTGAGATTTTTCAGATAATGTTACTTCGTCTTTTTTTGTTTCTTTAATTATTGCGCTCAGTTCGCTTTTTTTGTGTTTAATATCTTTTTTCTTTTCACTCAAAATTTCATTTAAATTTTGTACAGTTGCTCTTTTTTCGGACAAATTGCTTGCAAATTCTTTTATTCGTTTGGTCGAAAGTTCAATCTCAAGACTCTGATATTCAATTTCTTTAGAAATAGAATCGTATTCACGATTATTTCTAACTTTCATTTGTTGTTCTTTGTATTTTTTTATTAACTGTTCGGATTCTTTCATTTCATTTTTTTTCTTACCAATAGTACTTTTAAATTGTTTGATTTCATCATTAAAATTTGTTATTCTAGTTTTGAAACCAGCAATTTCGTCTTCCAAATCCTGAACCTCAAGGGGTAACTCGCCCCTAAGTATTTTAATTTTATCAATATTTGAGTCATTGCGTTGTAATTCATATAAAGCTTTAAGCTTACTTTCTATAGAAACTTCTTGTTGTGCTTCCACTTTTTTATTCAAATTTTCTGACATATCAATTTTAATATTAGCTATTAATTTATCAAAACTAATAATTTTTTTTTACAAAAAAATATACAATGTGTTAATATTTATGAACCATTTATTATAAAAATAAAAATTTCGTATAACAGTATTATGCATATTTATAATGTAAACCAAAATTACATATAATAATATATAGGGTTTGTATTTATTTTAGACAAATAAACAGCAAACTTAGGAAATTTTTTTGAAAGTATTTCATAAAAAATTTCTTTTGTGAATTGTTCGCTTTCAAAATGTCCAATATCTGTTATTAATATTTTGTTTTCAGCATCAAAAAACTGATGATATTTAAAATCGGAAGATATAAAAACATCTGCTTCTAATGCTATTGCACGATTTAATAAAAAACTACCACTACCACCGCATACTGCTACTTTACGAATTTTTTTATTAAATAATTTTGTGTGCTTTATTGCTTTTATTCCAAATATTTGTTTTAGTTTTTCTAATAATTCGATTTCGCTTATTGGTTCGTTAAATTCGCCTATCATACCAAGACCAATATTATCATTAGTATTATCTAATGGATATATATCGTAGGCAACTTCTTCGTAAGGGTGATTTTTAAGCAGTGTAGCTATTACTGAGGGTTTTATGTGTTTTGAAAAAATAGTTTCAAATCTTATTTCTTTTTCAAAATTAAGTTTTAATTTTTCGCCTAAATATGGATTTGTGTTATCGGAGGGCAAAAAAGTTCCTTCTCCTTCAATATTAAAACTACAGCTTGAATAATTGCCAATACTACCAACTCCTACACTAAATAATGCTTTTCGCACTTTTTCGATATGAGTTTTGGGAACAAATGTTACTAATTTTCTTAAATCACCATTTTTTGAAGCTAAGATTTTTGTATTTATTAAACTCAGTTTATTGCAAATTTTTGAATTTACTCCACCTTTTATATTATCTAAATTTGTATGAGAAGCATAAATAGCTATATCATTTTTTATTGCTTTGATAATAGTTCTTTCTATAAAATTTTTACCTGTTATTTTTTTAAGTCCTGTAAAAATTATTGGGTGGTGAGCTATTATTAAATTTGATTTTTTTTCAATAGCCTCATCAATAATATCTTCGGTAACATCAAGTGTTATTAAAACCGATTTGGTTTCTTGTTCAAGATTACCAACTATAAGCCCTGAATTATCGTATGATTCCTGAAGTGATAAAGGAATAAGTTTATCAAAAAAATTTGTGATTTCTTTTATTTTCATTAGATTATTTTTTTGGCTCTTCGAGCCTTTTTAGATTACTTACGCCTAAGTAAGTATTGTTAAAAAAAAAAATCGACATTTACTTATTTATAACTTGCTGATTAAATTGTCTTTGTACTAATTTGTAAATAACTATAAATAGGTCGAAGACCTTAATATAGTTAATTATACAAAATCAAATGCCGAAAAACTTTTGTAAGACTACTTTATAATGATATTACTTATAATGATATTACAAATTAAAAAAAGAGATGAATTTTTAACTTTTAACCCCTTATATACACTAAACGGTCATAATTTTAACATTAACAAACTGTTATCAATTATTAATCAAAGTA
>JAOZVK010000447.1 GCA_029938185.1 Bacteroidales bacterium
ACCTATAGAACATGCCTAAAGGCATTTAAAGTAATGCGTTATATCATAGAAACATTTTTTTTTCACATTCTACATTCAATATTCGATATTTTTATTTATTTATGAGTAACTTTAGGTGAATTTTATTAACTTTTAACTTGCGATTGTTTTTGAAAAAAAGAACTGTTTTTGTGAGTTCTGGAATTACAATAAGTTACAACTTTACAAAGTGTCGATTTTATACAATGACCTACTTACAAATTAGAAATACCAAACCCAATGATTTCAAGGTGCATAGCACCGATAATATAAATATCTAATTATAATTGGGGGGACAAAAGCTGGTCTTATAAAAATACGAGCAAAAAAGCATATTTAAGTTTTTTATTAGTTCCTAAAATGTTTTTTTATTTCGTTAGTAAGTTTATTTGTCCTGAGTGCAAAAGCAAAACAATAAAAAAAAGAATAAAATTAGAACTAATAATATTGTTGTAATTTATTAATTTTTATAAAATAAGCTTAATACTACCCGAATTATAAATGGTTTCATATAAGGAGAGATTTTCGTAATCATCAAAATATTTATCAGGTATTCTTTTGCCTGTTAAACGATTGCAATAAAAACGGATTTTTTCTTTACGACCAGTTTCATTGAATCCCAAAAGTTTGAATGAACTTCCATTCCCCCAATCAGCATCTACATAAGTCATAATATTATCTGGTTCATATAATTTTATATAGGCTTTTAGTAATTTGCTTAGTCCACCTACAGTAATTGTATAGTTTTTGTTACAAAAACGTAACATTTCGGCTGATTTTCCAGTACTAAAATTTCTTTGAGCTGCAAAAGTTGCTACAGCAACTAATGAATCTTTATAAAACAGCGCTAAATTTTTTTTTGATTTTGTGGAACCGTATATATGATTAAAATTAAGAAAACTATCAGCTTCATTTTTGTTAATTTTTCGAATTATGCATTTACGAGCATAAATTCTTTGACATTTACCAACTATAGATATTATTTTACTTTTAATAATTTCAGGTTTCCTAATCCACCAATCTTCGTAAACAGTAAATTTATTGTTTGAGCAAGTTTGATATTTATATTTCTCGAAAGGTAAAAATAATATTTCTTTTTTATAATAATCATATAAATCATTATTATTCAATATTTTGTCCAACCAAATATCAAATTTATTTTTATTCATATTGTTTTATTATAAATTCAATGTAATTTTCTTTTATATTTGACTCTTGGAGCCTTTTTAAGCTGCTTATGTATTAATAATTTTGCAAAAGTGCGTGAATCACAAAAAATTAAGGTTATAAATTGTTTTTTAACAACCTATAACCTTTTATCATTTAAAAATATAGTTTCAGAATTTATTTCTTTCTCGCAATTCTAATTCCAATACTTTGTTTTGTTTCGGCACGATCTAATTTTGTAGGAGATGCAAAGTGTCTTTTAGTAATTCGTAAAAACTTTTCTCCCATATTCCAATGTCCACCTCTGTGTACTCTTCTTGTTCCAGTTTTTGATCCTTTTGGGTCGCTTTTTTCACTTTCTTTATAGTAGTCTTTTCTATATTTATCCCAACACCACTCTGGAGCATTTCCTGTCATATCAAAAACACCTAAGGCATTAGGTGTTTTGCTACCAATATCATGCGTTTTCCCGTCAGAATTACCTGAATGCCATGCAACTGAATCAACTTCATTTGCTCCACTAAAAGCAAAAGTGCTATTATGTTCACCTCCATTAGCAGCATATTCCCATTCTGCTTCAGTAGGCAAACGGTATCCTGTTTGAGTAAAATCACATTTAACATATATACTATCAATTTTGTAGCATTTTTTTAGCCCATCTTTTCTACTTAACCAGTTACAGTATTTTACAGCATCTACCCAACTAACATTAATTACAGGTCTATTAGCTCTTCCCATACCAGCATCATCTGGTTTTGCTGCACTTGTTGTTTTACAAAAAGTATCATATTCTTTAAAGCTTATTTCATATTTTGAGATATAATAATCAGCTAACGTTACTTCATGTTCTGGTTTTTCATCTTGTGACTGTTTTCCTCCGTAGTCATTTCCCATAGTAAAAGTACCACCTTTTACTAATACCATTTCTATTTTCTTATTGTCTTGGCTATATGACAAAGTTAGAAAAAATAAGGATAAAACTATCAATATAAATTTGTTTTTCATTTGGAATAAATTTTAGTTAGTTATTGTGATTATAACGATTTGTAAAAATATTTATTGTAATTATTTGCTTTTGAAATTCATATTATTATGTTGCAAAAATAATACCATGTGTGTATACAAAACCTATATTAATATTATTAGATTTTACCAAAAAAAGTAATCTATCTCAAATTTTTGAAAAACCAATTATACTAAAACGCAAATTGACAATATGTTGATTATAATTCTTTCATTTTTTTTTCAAGTTCAATTAAAGCCTCTGCACATTTTTCTTTAAATTCATTAATATAATTTATGTAAGTATTAATATTTTCAGATTGCTTTGACATAATTTCAAGGTGCCTTAATCTCTCAGATTGTTCATTCATACCCAGTATTGCAATTGATGATTTGGCTTTATGTACAGCTTCGCTTAATGCTATCCAATTTTTGTTATTATATGCATTATCAATATTTAAAATCAATTCAGGAACTTGCTGTTTAAACATACTACACATTTTGAGTATAATATCTTTATTATTCTCAGCAGCTGTATTTAAGTATGTAAAATCTATTTGGCTCATTTTCTTTACTTTTGAATATAAATAAATTGATTTTTTCAATCAAATCAGAAGATTGGAATGGTTTTAATATAATCATTCATCCCAAAAACAATACACCTTTCAATTTTATGTTTAGTTACTACTGCTGTTAGTGCAGTAATTGGTGTGTTTTTTGATTTTTCAATTGCTTCAATCCATTATCTGCTACATCAACCTTATAATTGTATTTTCTCAAAAGCACTTATGTTAAAAACTTCGTTGATTTTATTGTCATCAACTAATAAAACAGACAATATATTGTTTGAATCTGATATCTATGTATTATTTTTATTTTCACCATTAGTATTTAACTTTTTAATTTTCTTGTACTTAATATCAAAAGTATAACAACTTCTATGCCCCCCTCTTTACTTTCAACTTTTAAGTTGCAGTTTTGCAATTCAAATAATTTTTTTGTAAACTAAATTAATTATATTACACTTACAAACAGTTAATTAAACTTACAAAAAATCTAAATCTTTACTTAATACACTATAAAGAAAAGTGTTGTAAAACACCAATATAGGGTTTTGTGCGTAAATAAGCGTGGTGACCACAAATTATATTAAGTAATTAACGATGAATAATGGACAATTAACAATTTTGTTTAGGCCAGAATTACAATAAGTTACAACTTTACAAAGTGTCGATTTTATACAATGACCTACTTAAGTTATGGTAAAAATAAGTTTACTTTAATAGAATAACAACTTTATTATAATTTTAATCTACTAAACATATACATTTTTTGCTTTTTTAGTATATTTTCAATAATTGTTCCAAACATATTAATTTCATAAAATATAAACTTTAAGAACTTAAAACATGTTAATAACCAGAATATTAAAATATTTTGTTTAATTTCCATAAGTTGAGTCGAATTGGAGTATGTATACTTCTTGCTATTTTCAAAACCTGTTTCTAATTTTCCAAATCTCCATCTTAAGCACCCATACAAAAGTTTTCACCTATTTAGTATAGAGCTGGTCTTATAAAAATTAATGAATTACAAGAATATTATTAGTTCTAATTTTATTCTTTTTTTATTGTGTTGCTTTGCCCTTTTAGGGCGTATTTTTATAAGACCAGTATAGAGCTTACTTTTTGAAATACCGTTTATTATATATCTTGCGTAAGCAACATTAAATAGGTCGAAGACCTTAGCTAATCTTTATAAACCATTTTTTTTGTGCAGAATAATAGATTATTTATAAACTATTAGGCTTTTTTTCAGACTAATGTATTAAGAGGCTACCCGTCAGAAGTTGGACAGTCTTGTTTTTCAGGTAGTTTTAATCATAGAATTAAGGTAAAGATTAGCAAATTTTGCGAAATTTTGCGTTACTTTGCGCTTAAAAAGCGGCTAACTTAAAACTGGTAGCCTTATTTTTTTTAATATATCTGTTACCTTAGTTGTAAATGCAACGTCATATGTAAGTATTGTTACAAAAGTTTTTCGATATTTACTTATTCATAACTTCTTGATTAAATTGCCTTTGTATTAATGCGTAAGCAACTATAAATAGGTCGAAGACCTTAATGAAACCAAATTTTATTAATCATAAAAAATATAGAAAATGTAAGAAGTATTAATACCTATATCATTATTTGCAACAAGAAAGAATACGAACTCAAGTCTAAAATTTGGAATGCTTTTAATAGGTTCTTCATTAGGATTGCTTTTTGGCTTCTTTTTAGATGAGTACACATCAATGGTAGTACCTTTACCATATTTTATTATGGTCTTTTTATTTGGTGGGGCAAGTTTAATCTTATTTTATTATGTGGAAAACAAAAAGAAAGCTAATCTTGATGAATAAAGATGCATACAAATAATTTTGGCTTTTTTAGCTTTTTACTTTGCTTATTCTTAATGCAAAAAATCTTTAAAAGCCAAAATAAGTTTACTAAATTTATGAATGAAGCTATGTTTGTTAATTCTTAAATTTACAAACTTAGAAATTAAAGACTTTACTATCAAGTGAAAAGACTTGATGTAAGCAACAGACTGGTCTTATAAAACCTAATAATTTACAAAATATTATTAGTTCTAATTTTATTCTTTTTTTTATTGTGTT
>JAOZVK010000058.1 GCA_029938185.1 Bacteroidales bacterium
GTACAAAGACAATTTAATCAGTAAGTTATGAATAGGTAAATGTCGAAAAACTTTTGTTAGACTACTTATAATTTTATTGTTATTGATTAGTCAGGCTACCAGTTTTAAGTTAGACGCTTTTTAACCGCAAAGTTACACAACGTTTGACGCAAAGTTTCGCAAAGTTCTGCAAATGTTCTCTTTAACTTTATGGTTTAAATCATTTGAAAAACAAGAGTTGTCAACCTAGTGTAACAAGACGTAAGTTTCTTTAGTATTATTTAGACAGGATTAACAGGATTTACATGTTTAAAATCCTGTTAATCATGTAAATCCTGTCAAATTATTACATTTATAAACTTAAGCAACTTATGTCTTAATACACTAGGTGGATAGCCATTAATCAGTAAATTAAGCAAAAATAAATTTTTGAGTAAATAAATTAGATGAACCATTTTTTATAAAAAAATTGTCGAACTAAAATTTTTATTGATTATTACTATTTATAGAAAAAAAACAAAACTCAAAAAGCTCTTTGACATACTGATAATTAAACACATATACATATATGTCGAACTTCGGGTGTTTATATACAATTACAGTTCGACAATATTTTATATGTAAAATAAGCAAAAAAAATTTGTAAACTCTTAAAAAAGAGTTTAATTTTGCTGAAATATTAAGGATTTTAATTGAACCGTATTGGAATTGAAACACCGAAAATATTGAACGTAGAAACTTAAGAACACAAAATTTTAATTGAACCGTATTGGAATTGAAACGAAGTGCAACCATCAACAAAATTAACTATATTTAAATTTTAATTGAACCGTATTGGAATTGAAACAATAATACTTCGTTTTGTGACAAAAAAAAGATTCCTGATTTTAATTGAACCGTATTGGAATTGAAACAACTCCTGTATAGTCATTTCAGTAAGGCTAAAAGCGATTTTAATTGAACCGTATTGGAATTGAAACGGTAAAAGATTTGTTGTTATCGGTGGTGGTGGTTCAAATTTTAATTGAACCGTATTGGAATTGAAACCACAAAAAACAAAAAAAAGCAGCCGTTCGGACTACTATTTTAATTGAACCGTATTGGAATTGAAACACGTGTGGGAGGTGTCCATTTTTTTCGGTATTTTTTATTTTAATTGAACCGTATTGGAATTGAAACAAAAAAAATGGACTTATTATTATGTTTACACAAGAGCATTTTAATTGAACCGTATTGGAATTGAAACTCGCTAAATTGCGATAATGCTTTTCAGCGTAAGGCATTTTAATTGAACCGTATTGGAATTGAAACACGTGTGGGAGGTGTCCATTTTTTTCGGTATTTTTTATTTTAATTGAACCGTATTGGAATTGAAACATTTGCACTGTAGCTTGATATTTACGTTTCATCAAGATTTTAATTGAACCGTATTGGAATTGAAACGAATATAGCTGTTGTTTTGAAATCTTTTAACTTCTCGATTTTAATTGAACCGTATTGGAATTGAAACACGGACTCTTTGGAGGGGTTAAAGGTGTAGTCGGTGATTTTAATTGAACCGTATTGGAATTGAAACGTATCAGAAAATACAGCAATTGCATTAGGATATAATATTTTAATTGAACCGTATTGGAATTGAAACGAAGATTGCATAATGGTTGCTCATACAGCAACATCAAATTTTAATTGAACCGTATTGGAATTGAAACTTGTTTCGGATGAGTTTCGTGTAGTTTTTGCAATCTGATTTTAATTGAACCGTATTGGAATTGAAACAAAGTATCTTAAAATGAAAAGAATAATACTAAGAATATTTTAATTGAACCGTATTGGAATTGAAACTTTAGTATTAAGTTAATATTCTTATTTACAGCTGTTATTTTAATTGAACCGTATTGGAATTGAAACATCACTAAAAGTGTGTAAAAAAGAATGGTCGTATTATTTTAATTGAACCGTATTGGAATTGAAACATTTATTGAATAAACCAAACCATTGTCTATTTTTTTATTTTAATTGAACCGTATTGGAATTGAAACATACCATCTAAAGCTTTATATTTGTATCAGATTACAAATTTTAATTGAACCGTATTGGAATTGAAACCGATTGGTTTTCAACCGATTAGCGATACAAAACTTAATTTTAATTGAACCGTATTGGAATTGAAACGTATAAGGGTTTAGTTTTGTTTTTTTTTCAAAGACCATTTTAATTGAACCGTATTGGAATTGAAACTTATTTCCGAAACTAAGCTTTCTGCATTAGTTCTTTATTTTAATTGAACCGTATTGGAATTGAAACCAATAAAGCAGTTGCCGTTATGTTTCACGAAAAAAATTTTAATTGAACCGTATTGGAATTGAAACCCTGTTGATATTGTAGTTTTTCCGTCAAATGCTTTTATTTTAATTGAACCGTATTGGAATTGAAACAATATCTTTTTCTGTCCAAAACGATAATGGATTTGAATTTTAATTGAACCGTATTGGAATTGAAACTTCTTTTATTCATAGTTTTTTTAATTTAAATATCTGATTTTAATTGAACCGTATTGGAATTGAAACTATCGTTATTCTCAAGAATTTGAAGACACAAAAAAAATTTTAATTGAACCGTATTGGAATTGAAACTTGTATCATTTCGATAATTGCACGAGGATTACCGTTATTTTAATTGAACCGTATTGGAATTGAAACAGCTTGATTGCAGCTTCTTTTGTTGAAAATTTCTTCATTTTAATTGAACCGTATTGGAATTGAAACAAACATACATTTAGAACTGTTATAGAAAAATACGGAATTTTAATTGAACCGTATTGGAATTGAAACTATTCTAAAATATACGATATGGGTTACGAGCGTACAGATTTTAATTGAACCGTATTGGAATTGAAACATCTGAAAAATTATTATACAGAAGATATCGGATTAGATTTTAATTGAACCGTATTGGAATTGAAACGTCAATGATGAAGCCGTTTTTTCTCGTATGATTATAATTTTAATTGAACCGTATTGGAATTGAAACTTTATCACAGCACAGCCGTATATATATTGTTTGTGTATTTTAATTGAACCGTATTGGAATTGAAACGCCGTTGTACCCAGTTGGAAAGTTGCATCTTGACCTATTTTAATTGAACCGTATTGGAATTGAAACCAGGTTGCGATTTATCAAAAGAAAATTTACAAATAGATTTTAATTGAACCGTATTGGAATTGAAACAAACAAGCTTGTTATTTGTTAGGAGCAGAAGATAAATTTTAATTGAACCGTATTGGAATTGAAACCTCGTATTTGTTGCTGAAATTTCTGAATGAGTTGATATTTTAATTGAACCGTATTGGAATTGAAACTTTGTTTTATTCCAATATTAGTTGTAAAACTGAATATTTTAATTGAACCGTATTGGAATTGAAACTTGGATTACAGTTTGATTGTCGGGGTCTGTTATGTCATTTTAATTGAACCGTATTGGAATTGAAACACATAATCAATATATCTTTTTCTAAAATCCAAATTCATTTTAATTGAACCGTATTGGAATTGAAACAAAATATGCAGTAATTGATTGACAAACAACAACAATATTTTAATTGAACCGTATTGGAATTGAAACAATCTATAAAATTGTAAGCATAAAGTAATATTCACAATTTTAATTGAACCGTATTGGAATTGAAACAATTGACCAACTGCACCGCTAAGTTTGCTAAACGCACATTTTAATTGAACCGTATTGGAATTGAAACACAATCGGATTAAATTGATTGGATATGTCAGCACTTATTTTAATTGAACCGTATTGGAATTGAAACAAATATTTCTGTAACATAACCAAAACTCAAAATGCCGATTTTAATTGAACCGTATTGGAATTGAAACCTGGTTGCATAATCATTAATAACCATGCCTACATCATTTTAATTGAACCGTATTGGAATTGAAACAGTGTCCTTTCTGATTCGACTTATTCAAATATACGCTATTTTAATTGAACCGTATTGGAATTGAAACTGCGTTACGCAAACAACTTAACAAAAATATATTCAAAATTTTAATTGAACCGTATTGGAATTGAAACATGAAAATGCAACTTGATTTAAGATTTGTACTTTTATTTTAATTGAACCGTATTGGAATTGAAACGCAAAGGTGAAATGGAAAGGATTTAGCAGTGAGGACATTTTAATTGAACCGTATTGGAATTGAAACTATTGACGGTAGATTGCAACAGTCGCATGTTTGATTATTTTAATTGAACCGTATTGGAATTGAAACAACTGTTTCATTTTCTTAGACATTTGTGGAGTAGCAGATTTTAATTGAACCGTATTGGAATTGAAACCACATTTATTAATTGTTATTCCTACAGTGTTTTTATATTTTAATTGAACCGTATTGGAATTGAAACACAATCAAACTGTAATCCAAAGGATTGCCGCATGGATTTTAATTGAACCGTATTGGAATTGAAACCCAAAAGATTTTAGCGTGTCCATAAGTGGCACTAATATTTTAATTGAACCGTATTGGAATTGAAACTTGTTATCTTTGTACGAGTAGAATCGTAAACACCAATATTTTAATTGAACCGTATTGGAATTGAAACCTTTTTTTCGCTATTCTAATAGACCGCTAAGGTAAAATTTTAATTGAACCGTATTGGAATTGAAACTTACGAACAAAGAAAATAAAAAAAATTAAAGAAATTAATTTTAATTGAACCGTATTGGAATTGAAACCGGATTGGCACAAAAAAAGGTGTGCCAATCCGCTGTATTTTAATTGAACCGTATTGGAATTGAAACAGAATATCTGGTATATCAAAATACCATTTTGCATTAGATTTTAATTGAACCGTATTGGAATTGAAACAAAAATTTACGGTTACATGGCATTCCTGTGTTCCCGATTTTAATTGAACCGTATTGGAATTGAAACCAGCTGCAATTGTGCGGAGTAGGTTTATCAAATTTAATTTTAATTGAACCGTATTGGAATTGAAACCCCACTGTCGGCACTAATAAGATTTGAATTTATCCTATTTTAATTGAACCGTATTGGAATTGAAACAGAATATGCATTTTATATGTTCCTAAAATCGCTTTTATTTTAATTGAACCGTATTGGAATTGAAACTTGGCATTTTGTTTTAGATAGTGGAGCATTTACATTATTTTAATTGAACCGTATTGGAATTGAAACTTATCTTCTCCTTGTTTAAGTATTATTTCAGGACGATTTTAATTGAACCGTATTGGAATTGAAACAACGAAAATGGATTAATTTTAGGTTTATCAAAGGTAGATTTTAATTGAACCGTATTGGAATTGAAACGATTGACATGTTTAAATTTGAGTTTATCAAAAACATTATTTTAATTGAACCGTATTGGAATTGAAACGCAGATATTGCAAATGCAAAAAAGTTAGGACTTGAAATTTTAATTGAACCGTATTGGAATTGAAACTAACATGACAAATATCATATAAAAGACATAAATTAAATTTTAATTGAACCGTATTGGAATTGAAACAACCTATCAAGCTGGGTAATCTTACTTCGTTTGTAGATTTTAATTGAACCGTATTGGAATTGAAACCTGTCTGACGCACTCAAAATTTTAGATTACAAAAAAATTTTAATTGAACCGTATTGGAATTGAAACAAAAAAACAATAACAAAACGGAAACCCACGGCTAAAATTTTAATTGAACCGTATTGGAATTGAAACTTTTGCTCATTTGTCAGACCTTGCCTTGCCCAGCCCTATTTTAATTGAACCGTATTGGAATTGAAACTTTATTATGATATAATAAAAGAGGAAAGTTGGAATTATTTTAATTGAACCGTATTGGAATTGAAACACAGATATTGCAAATGCAAAAAAGTTAGGACTTGAAATTTTAATTGAACCGTATTGGAATTGAAACAAAATAAGGTAATTGAATTAAATCAAATGGCAGATGATTTTAATTGAACCGTATTGGAATTGAAACTTCAATGCACGTTGTCGCGTTCGTTCAATAACATTTGATTTTAATTGAACCGTATTGGAATTGAAACCTAACTTCCGAAACATACAATCAGTTAGCTTTATACATTTTAATTGAACCGTATTGGAATTGAAACTATTTCTCTATTCCTTTAATTGATACATAGCTTGAATTTTAATTGAACCGTATTGGAATTGAAACCTATTTTCTGGCAGGCTGTATCGTATTGGAAAGTAATTTTAATTGAACCGTATTGGAATTGAAACGGGGGTGGGCATGGCTCGGGACTTGAAACCGGGCTGCATTTTAATTGAACCGTATTGGAATTGAAACTTCATAGACCAATACTTCAAAAGTGGTTACGATTGCATTTTAATTGAACCGTATTGGAATTGAAACAAATCATGACAAGGCTGTTTGGTGATAAATCAAAAGATTTTAATTGAACCGTATTGGAATTGAAACTTAATTCAATTTGGTATCTGCTTAGCTCATTTTGCGTATTTTAATTGAACCGTATTGGAATTGAAACTACGGATGAATACTTGCAAGTTTATTTGTTTCGTTCATTTTAATTGAACCGTATTGGAATTGAAACAACTGATTGAAGTGGTTTTTGTCTAATTTCATTTAGATTTTAATTGAACCGTATTGGAATTGAAACCTCTGTAATCCAATTATTGTATAACTCTATTTCTTGATTTTAATTGAACCGTATTGGAATTGAAACCAATCTTGTGTATATTTGATTTTATAAGGCTTATTCTTATTTTAATTGAACCGTATTGGAATTGAAACTATTTCTCTATTCCTTTAATTGATACATAGCTTGAATTTTAATTGAACCGTATTGGAATTGAAACAAAATATTACAAGCATGATTACAATTAATGAAATAAAATTTTAATTGAACCGTATTGGAATTGAAACTTGTTCATTATATCTAATACTGTTATATTCTAATTTATTTTAATTGAACCGTATTGGAATTGAAACTAATGAGATTGTTTGAGGCGTTTTTGCCTCAAGCAAATTTTAATTGAACCGTATTGGAATTGAAACCGTTTTTCTTGCTCCCGAATAATCTAAACATTTGCCAATTTTAATTGAACCGTATTGGAATTGAAACGTCAATAACAGCGGCGATAGTTTCTTATTATCTATATTTTAATTGAACCGTATTGGAATTGAAACGTTTTTCAATCAAAATTAAATCTAAACTTAGAAACTAATTTTAATTGAACCGTATTGGAATTGAAACTTTTTTCTCGTATGATTATAATTGATTTCGATGTTGATTTTAATTGAACCGTATTGGAATTGAAACAGCCATGCCCACCCCCCGGCAGCCTTGCGTCTCGTTATTTTAATTGAACCGTATTGGAATTGAAACTAATAAACATTATTTTTATTAACATTTTAAATAAAAAATTTTAATTGAACCGTATTGGAATTGAAACAAAATTTTCAACCTTACAACACTTACATAGACAGAAATTTTAATTGAACCGTATTGGAATTGAAACACGTTCACATGGAACTTTGATATCGTCGAAATTGCTGATTTTAATTGAACCGTATTGGAATTGAAACAAAGACATAACGTCTTCTGCCATAAAATGTCCTGTCCATTTTAATTGAACCGTATTGGAATTGAAACAATGGAATTGAAACAATGATATTAGATTATAATTAAATTTTAATTGAACCGTATTGGAATTGAAACATAAATACAAGTTTAATACATTGATTATCAAATATATTATTTTTGGTGAGTAACAAAATAGAAACAAAAAGTAAGAAATTAAAGGAAAAGAAACGTTTTTTGATAGGTTTTACTTATTTTTTAAAGTGAGTTTTTTATTAAAAAATAAAATTATTGTTACTAAATATGTGATTTTGTTGAATAGATTGGACAAATATAATTATAAAATTTATAATAAATAGTTTTTATATACTATTATTTTCTTTAAAATTTATTTTTCCTATGTAAGTATGAAAACGACTTGATTATAATTCAAATCTATTTCTTTAGTCATTATAGTTAATCCGTATTGTGTATTTTCTATTTTGTCAATAATGTATAAAGATGTTTTGAGCTTGATACTGTCATTTTCGGAATATAAACAGTTTTCTATGGTCTGTAATGCATTATCATATAAACTTGTTAATTTGTCCTTAGTGTGTTCCTTTAGTTCCTTAATTAGACTATTGTAATAAGCTGCAAATTGTGGTTTTTGTTTCCAATTCCATAATGTAGTTCTATCAATATTTAATTTTTTTGCTACATAGGAATATGAAAAACCACTAACTAATAAATTAACAGCTTGCAACTCTTTTGCGGATAAATATAAATTATTCATTATTTGGAATTATTAACAAGTTTATATGATTTAATTTATTTAAAAATTACCATTTTTCATCTGTTTTATTCATTGCATCAAACAAGCTATTATTTAGTGAATTTATGGTATTTAATAGCTGTTCTTTAAGTTTTTTGCGTAATTTTGGATTCTTTTTTGTGATATTTTCAGGTGTTGTTACACTTTCGGCACTAAATTTTGATGGATTTTTATTATATTTTGCATCGTATTTTTCCTCAAAAACTATATTGGAAAATGTGATACGGTATTTAGAATCTTTTAATTCAATTTTTACAACAAAATTTAAATATAATTTAAAAGTTAATATTGATTTTTTTATTATTATATTTGATTTACCTTTTCCAATAAGAATGCCTAAATTCTCATTATTCAACTGTAATACATTGCTTGCATCATTAAAATTATCCACAAACCATTCATTTGCACTAATATACAATTGTATTTTAGTTTTGTTTTCTACTTTATACACTTTTTGAAAAATGATTTTACCATCTTTAAAATTGAGGTCTTTAAATTGTGCTTTAATATTGATAATTATCATTAAGAAAGTAACTGAAAATAATATTTTTTTCATAATTTTATATTTTTTAAATAATTATTGAATAAACGCAAATGTATACAATAATATCATGTTTTTTGTTGTTTTTTGTTGAATAATGTTTAATAATATTTTTTACATTCCAATAAGTTGTAATCTTTTTTTGTCTATTAAATCAATATTATTAAATAAACTTGGTATAGATAAAAGTTTGTTTATATCTCTTTTGTTATTGTGAAATTTATTATTATACTCATTTCTTATACTGTGTGCAATTTCTATATTTTTTATTTTATCACTTTTGTTAATCCATTTTTTTGATAATCTTTTTTTAAGTTTGTTGTAAATTTTATGATTATTTATTTTATAATAATTTAAACCTGAAATACACAAAAATTTTGAATCCTTTTTTTGCATTGAAATATCTAATTTTGTAACTATGCATTGTTTTAATTCTTTGTTGGTACAAATGGTTTTTATATTAGATATGTTAATTTGTTCCTTTATGTCATTATTAGATTGTTTTGAATTGTCTATCAATTTATAATTTTGTCTATTAAACAGATTTATAAAGTTAGTTAATTTGTCCTTTGTTTTTTCATCAACTGACAAAATTTTACTTAGTTTTTTTTCTATTTTATTTGAAATTTCTTTTTTTATTTTTTCTGCATTATAATCATTAATTATTTTTTTAAACTCATTTAATTTAAAATAAAACTTTTTTCTATCTTTTTTATATTGCTTGTTTTTGTTTCCATTATCATAATCTTTTGAGTTTGGTTTTAGATTTGACCAATAAGCTTGATTAGTTCCATTTAATAAAATTTCTTTTTCTTTAGTGTTTAAGTTATCATGTTTAATAGAATTGTCATACATTAGTAATTCATTGAAAGTTTTTATAAGAAGTGTACCTAAACTTTTTAGTTTATCAATATTTAATAAATCTGTAAGGTTTTTTATTCCAATATTTTTAAGGTGTTCCATCTTTATAACTTTTATCTCAAAACGGAATATATTAGAATTTTTTTTAAATTGTAAACCCTTATCATAAATTTTAACATAATATCTACTTTTTTCAAATTCTTTAAAATATCCTTTTCCATTATAAGTTTTAATACTTGCCTCTTTACTTTTATAGTTTATTATATTTTTCTTAATAATATCCTTTGGAGGTTTTGATGTATCAATATTTACTCCAAATTCAATATTATTGATAGGTACATGATAAGGATTTAAATCAAATTTTTTATACAAGTCAATAATAACATTTAGTAAATCTTTGAATAAAAAATCATTATGATTATGTAATCCATTGTTACTATATTTATGTAAACTACCTTTTAAATTGAAATATTTACTATCAATAATTTCAAATTTAATATCCTGATATTTAGCTACTTGTTTATGTATTTCGCCTGTTTTATTTTTTACAAAGCTTTCAAATTCTAAATATTCATTTTTTAAAATTTTGTCAATACCTACTAAACAACCTATTGATTTTATAAAGTCAATCATAATTATTTGTTATTAGTTAATTTGTTCTTATGTTTGAACATTGTTATTATCTTTAATTGCTTGGTTTTTTAAATTATTTAAACTATCATAAAATAGATTGTTTCCATTTAATAAATCATAACATAGTTGTTTATTATTATTTTTTTGTCCTTTAACTATATATATATCAATTACTTTATTTGTAATTAAAATTAAAACAGCATCCATTGTATTTTTTACGTTTCCATATAAATAATTATATTTTGAGTGTGGAATATTTAAATCAAATATTTCTTTATTATTTATATAAAATACCTTTGATTTATTATTATACTGAAAAATAAGATTTCCATTTTTATTCCATTAATTTTTCAAAAGGAGTGTAATATTTAGTCTTTTCATTACATTGGTAAAATCTTTTATTAGATTTACTTTTATGTGTGTATTCTATTGAGTAATAATGTGTTAATTCCATTAGTTTTTATTTTGATTAGTTGTTACATAATTAATAGCCTCGTTTTCAAGTTGTTCCGATGTTTTAACAGGATTTCTCAGAAGCCATTTTTCTATATCAACAAGTTTAAAAAAAATCATTTTACCGTTTGGTTTAGAGTAGTTTATCTTATTTTGAGAAGTCAATTTATATGCATAACTTTGACTTATACCTGCATACTTGCAAAATTCATTTAAAGTCAAAACATTCTTTTGCCCAAGAAATAATTTTTCAATATTATCTAATTTCGTTTCTAATTTTTTATAATTGTTTTTATCCATTTTGTATATATTTATATAAGTATATATTATGCTGTATGTTTTACAACATATGCAAACGTAGGTAAACAAAAACAACATTCCAAATTATTTTAATATATTTTTTCTTGTTTTTTTTATGTTTCTTGTTTTTTATGTTTATAAGTTATATAATAAGCTGATTATCTGTATATATTGACTTTATTATGTGTTTATAATTTTTTATTTTTATTTTGTTAATATTTATTAATTATTAAATATTTGAATATATATATATCTGAATATTAAACAATAATGTTTAATTTATCATTTATATTTTAAGATTAGTAAAACTTTAATATTATAATAATATAATGGATAAATATTATATATAATCAATAAAAAAAACCTCCTCAAATTATATTATGAGAAGGTTTTAATGTAAATACTAATATTATAAATATATATAACATTAGCTATATATGCAATATTAGCTATATATGCAATATTTGAAAAATACTAAAATCATACTGTTTTTATTTTATAAATGAATAACTTAATAAATTAATTTGATGTTTTGATAATATTGATAATTCCGTACCCTGTTTTGAATTGATAAGTAAAACACCATACATTTTTTATTTCATCAATTGGTTTAGGTGCAAATTCTTTTAACCGTTCCGGTAGTTCTTTAATGAATAATTGCTTTGTTTTAGTTCCTATATACCTTACATTTAATTGTTTTGCCCATTTTAAAACAGCCTCGTTTTCGTTTGGAGCAGTTAGTTGGTCAATGTATGTACCACCTCTAAAATCCATTATAAAAGTGTATAAATTCATATTATTAGTATTTTAAGTTACTTATATCCTTTGCCTTTATTACTGTGATTTTCTCCTTTAAAATCAATTTTCTTTTTTAAATGTTTTAGCTGGTTTTCTATTTTTTTTAATATTTTTTTGTCGCTTGGTTCTTTTTGTCTTTTGTTATGTAGTTTATCATATTCCTTTTTAAGCTTATCATATTTTTCTTTTGCAGATTGTCGGCGTTTTTCGTTTGAATGTTTTTCGTTTTTGCCACTTTGTTTTTTATTATCAGTATGTTCAACTTGTTTAGTTTGTTCAATCTGCTTATTTAGTTGATTATTTATAACTAAAGGTTTTAGCATGTTATTAATTACAAAAAACAAAATTATTGTTATTGCCACTAATTTAAATATAAATAATATTATTTTACCAATTGTTATATTTTTATTTTTCTTAACTGTCTTACTTGCTATTACTATGTTTTTGGATTTTAACGTATTAATCATAATTTTTATTTTTAAATTGTTATTTTTCTATATCAATATTTATTTCTGGTAGGTTTTCAACTGCTTTATTCATTAAACTATCTACAATTTTTGCATATATCTGTGTGTGTTTTAGGTTTTTATGTCCTAATAGTTTTGATACTGTTTGAAGATCCGCCCCTGTTTTGTCTTTATGGATTAATAAATTCGTTGCAAAGGAATGTCTTGCAACATGAAAAGTTAAATCTTTATTTATTTTAGAATCCTTACACCATTTTTTTAAATGTATATTCGTATGTCCTACACTATTATAAATATTAAATACAAATTTTTCAGGTTCTTTTTTTTCTCCTATTAATTTTTTTGCTGTCTCATTTAGTTTTATTTGTATTGGTTCTTTAGTTTTTTGTTGGTTTATTTCAACAAAAAGACTTTTTTTATTGTTTATTTCTTTTTCATGTATTTTATTCCACGTTAAATTTTTTATATCAATATGTCTTAAGCCAGTATTACAAGCAAATAAAAACGCCTTTTTAACATCGTTATTCTTACATTTTGTATTTGCAAGTATCTGAATTTCTGATATTGTAAGGTATATTGTTTGTTTTGTTGTTTTTTTAGGATTACTTATATTGATAGTAGGATTTCTTATTATAATTTCATTTTTTACAGCTTGTTTAAAAATTGTTTTTAAACGTGCAAAATAACTGTGTGGTGTGGAATATGATAACTCAGTACTGTTTACTAAATATTGTTTAAAACTTTCTATCAAATTACTATCTATTTCTCCAATTTTAATAGTTTCTTTATTCAAAAATATTTTAAAATGTTTAATAACTCCTTTGTAATATAATTTAGCCGATTTTCCTTTATATTTTTCAATGTAATTATTAGCAAATATAAAAAAATCAGTTTTTTGTTTAAAAACAGTATTAAAATTATATTGTGAATTACTTAATTCAATTTGTCGCTTTGCACTTATATTTTCTGCTAATTTTATATTTTCTTTATTTTGATTTCTTATTTCAGGCGTTTTAGGTTTATCAATAATATATAATTTTAAAAATTCATATTTTCTTTGTCCATTGTGATAAATATCTAAATAAAAAGATTTTTTACCTTTTAACTGTTTTTTTCTTAGTTTTACACTCATGTTTTGTTACTTTAGTTATACTTATTTGTCTTTTGATTGCACAAAGTAACAAAAAATGTAACATAGTAACAAATTAGAAACAAAAAAAACCATAATAAAGTACAAACAAGTGCAAATATATTGATGTTAATAGTATGTTTACAGCTCATTATGCAAACATAGTCAAACAAAAGAAAATATAATAATATTTATGATGTTTCTGGAATTGAAACATTGTAATACGAATCATATTTACTCCTGATAAACTCATTTTAATTGAACCGTATTGGAATTGAAACGTTGTTTTTTTATCAAAAATAGAATATATGTTAGAAATTTTAATTGAACCGTATTGGAATTGAAACAAAGAACAAAGTAAAAAACTACAAAAACTGGTAGGAATTTTAATTGAACCGTATTGGAATTGAAACTTAGTTATGGAAATCATCCAGCTAATAATAATTCTTTATTTTAATTGAACCGTATTGGAATTGAAACTTCATCAGCTAATTCATAAGCTTTAGCGGGTAACTTTGGTATAAACAAAGGACACTTCTAACAGGTAAAATACAATATCACATGAGACATTAAAAACTGCCTAATTACTTGATAATTTGTTTTTCGCACCATTCATCAAGAATGAATAAGTAATAAAACTGAGGCTACACGTATAGTATTGACATTATTATATTTTTTGACAGGATTTACAGGATTAACAGGATTGATTTTTATCCTGTTACGAAATACCTGATAAACAAGACTATCCAACTTCTGAAGGGTAGCCTTCATCAATTCCTTATTTAAAAAAAAATATTAAAATCAAATATATATTATACCTTTGTGCCATAAAGTTTATTACCTATTAAAATAAACAAAATCTATGAGAACTCCAAATAAAAGGCTATAAAAGGCTATAAAGTATAGGTTAAGGTTTTAGAGCTATTTCTAAAAACTAAAAATTTATAAATTATAATCACCAAAAATAAAGTTTGCTTTATGAAATCAAACTTTTCTTTAATTCTTTATTCATTAAATATTTAATGAACTGTAAGGACGTTTCTTTTTTTAACTCTCTTAACAATTTACTTTTTCAAGCTAATTAATAATTGCATAAATACAATGTTTATCAAAAAGTATCTCAATAAATATGCATTATACAATAATGTTTATTTCCTAAAACACAGTTGATTATATATTAAATGTAAGCAATATAAATCAGGTCGAGAATTAGGCTCATAAAGCTTATTTATATACAAATTTATTTCGGCTTTTCAATTGACAGATAATCAATTACAGATAATCAATTACAGTAAATATTTTTAGCGTAAGCAACATAACAAGGCTCGAAAAGCCTAAAGTTTAGATATTTTTTAATAATAATATAATGACAGATAATAAAATAATGACATTGCTAAAAGATATTCGAAAGGCAATTGTAGGTACACAGTATGATTTTACTAGCGGAAGTATAAAAAGAGCCATTCTACTACTTTCTGTACCAATGGTATTAGAAATGGTTATGGAATCAATTTTTGCGGTTGTGGATATATTTTTTGTTTCTAAAAAAGGAGCAGATGCTGTGGCTATAGTAGGTATAACCGAGTCGTTGATAACTATAATATATGCTATTGCAATAGGTTTAAGTACAGCTACTACTGCTATGGTCTCGCGACGAATTGGTGAAAAAAATAATAAACAAGCATCTCATATTGCAGTGCAGTCAATAATTATTGGTTTGTCAATTTCTTTTGTAATCTCAATTTTTGGAGTGATTTTTTCAAGCGATTTATTGAGCCTAATGGGGGCTTCAAAAAAAGTAATAAATGAAGGAGGAAGTTATACAGCAATAATGTTAGGCGGAAATTCTACAATTATGCTCTTATTTATTATAAATGCAATTTTCAGAAGCTCAGGTGATGCTGCAATATCAATGCGAGTTTTGTGGTTTGCAAATTTAATAAATATAGTATTGGATCCTTGTTTGATACTGGGCTTAGGCCCATTTCCCGAACTTGGTGTAACTGGAGCAGCAATTGCAACTAATATTGGACGAGGTGCAGCAGTTATATATCAATTCTATTTATTATTTAAGGGTAGTAAACGAATAGAAGTTTTAGTAAAAAATATAAAAATAGATTTAGGATTAATAAAGCAAATCTTAAAATTATCATTAGGAGGAATTGGACAATCAATAATAGCAACATCAAGTTGGATAGGCATGGTTAGAATAATTTCGATTTTTGGTAGCGAAGTTTTGGCAGGTTATACTATTGCTATACGAATTATTATTTTTGCAATATTACCGTCATGGGGTATGAGCAATGCTGCTGCTACATTGGTTGGGCAAAATTTAGGTGCAAAAAAACCTGATAGAGCCGAGCGCTCAGTATGGATGACAGGAATTATTAATATTGCTTTTATGGGTACAATAGCTATATTTTTAATAACATCTTCTCAGTTTTTCATCGAATTGTTTATTGATGATATTGAAGTAATTAAAAGTGGAGTTTTATGTTTACAGATAATCAGTTATGGGTTCTTGTTCTATGCTTTTGGCATGGTGATCGTTAATGCATTTAATGGTGCAGGCGATACATTTACTCCAACAATAATAAATTTGTTTTGTTTCTGGTTATTAGAAATTCCATTGGCTTATTTTTTGGCAATTCCTTTTGGTTTAAACGAAAAAGGAGTTTATATTGCTATAATTGTAGCCGAATCTGCTATGACTATAACTGGCTTTTTGATTTTCAGACGAGGGAAATGGAAAACTTATAAAGTTTAAAATCTTCGATATTTTTAATGTGGCTTACGCAAGAGAAGAAAAGGCTATGGACTGGAGACTCTGAACTCACAAAAACAGTTCTTTTTTTTTAAAACAATCGCATGTAATAAGGAAATTACGAATTGGTTTACAGATAATATATGTATCTTACAAAAATTAAATGTAGAATACTGAATGTAGAATGTAAAAAAAAAGGATACTTCTATGATAACTAAGTAGGTCATTGTATAAAATCGACACTTTGTAAAGTTGTAACTTATTGTAATTCTGGCGTAAACAAAATTGTTAATTGTCCATTATTCATTGTTAATTACTTAAAGTATTACTTTGAATATTATTCAGTATAATACGTTCTATATTCAATATTCAATATTCAATATTCGATATTCTACATTTTATATTCGATATAAATCTTTCATTTTAATT
>JAOZVK010000448.1 GCA_029938185.1 Bacteroidales bacterium
AACTAATAAAAAACTTAAATAAGCTATTTTTGCTCGTATTTTTATAAGACCAGATGTATGCTATTAATCAAATACTTATATACTATTTAATTCATTTTGTAGTCGTTTCGTCTTGAATTTCATTATTAAAAAATTGTTCTAAATCGTTGTAGAATTTTTCAAAATCGAAATCTTTTACTTTTAATAAATATTTTTTTGTTACTCTAAGTATTTGTTCTGCCATAATTTTTAGTGTTCTATTTTTACCAGCAATACAAAATTTCTCATAATCAGGAAATTTAATATCAATAAAAAACTTTTGTAACAGTACTTAAAACTAATGCTTGTTTATATGTTCCTGTAAATTTTTTTCTATATCGTTGGTGATCTTTTGTTAAGCTAACATTATTTTTTTACTTCCAAAAAAAATATCAGTTTTATATCTACCATGTTTATCATTACAAGTCATTCCTACTTTCCAAATATCATTTTTTTTTAAATATATCATACTGGATACAACATCACCATATTCAAGAATCGGATAATAACCATCTATTCTCGTTTCTAAAAAATAGACTTCACAGCTTGAATAATCTACAGTTTTTTCAAGTATTAGTTCTATTTCTTTTTTTGTATAATTAATTGTATTTCGGCAGTATACAAAAACGTATAAGACATATAAATAGGTCAAAGACCTCTGTTAAAATAGATAGAAAACAGAATATATAAAACCTTGAGTTACACCACCTGTTTCGTGGTTAAGTTCGGAGCCAAACATGCTATGTGGTATTGAATATATCAACAACAAAACTATTGAAGCGACCAAAACAAAAACTGGTTTTTCTTTTTTAAGATTTACAAAAAAAGCAATTATCCATGCACTAAATGCTATAAGAGTTTTATTATCTGTTAAATCCCAACCGAATGGAATTCCTGTCCAAAATTCGCCAAATGCATATTTTTGTACCACAGGACCAAGAATCATTCCTCCTGCAACAAGTAGAAAAAAAGCAATATTTCCATACAATCTATATTTGGGATGCTTAAATATTACTAAAAATCCAGCAAGGGTTGATATTAGCATAGCAAAAAACATAAAGAAAATATGCGGTATTAGTGCAAATGAAGGAACATCGCCTTTGAATCTTATAATAATAGGATTATTATTAAAAATTTGAAGATTCTTTTTATCATATTCAAAATCAATATAATACTCTAATTTTCCAGCAGGTGGTTGGTTTGGTAATTTAGCTACCAACTTATTGCTTTCTCTTACAAAATCAGTCGATTTCCACTCGTCTTTTGTTGGATATTTTCTGTAATACAAACTTGCATTTACTGATTTGTTTGGAATATCTAAGTTTATATCAGCATCATTAGTACCGCCAAAACTTCTTATTAGTTTTAGTTTATATACTGTATCTTTTATTTCAACTTTTGTTATTTTAGGATATGTTGGTCCTGTTGTTCGTTGGTATATTGCTGCACCAAAGGTTATTAATATAGCAATAAGCCACGATAATATCATTTTATTTTTCATATTTTATATCTGTTTTTAATTTTATAGATTAAGCCTTATAATTGAATAATTAATAATTTTTCTTTCTTATTTCTTAATACTTTTACAGTTATACGCTGCCCTGTTTTACATTTTGTCAATCGGTTCATATAATCATATATATTTGCAACCGATTCATCGTTTATTTCGATAACAACATCAGCTTTTTTCATACCTCCATTATATGCAGGTCCTCCTTTTCGTACACCATCTACGCGTAAGCCTTTTATATTACTTGTTCCAAAACCTGGCATAATACCCAGTGTAACTTTTAGACCTCTACCATATTTCGATTTCTTTTTTGGGCCAGCTTCCTGAAATGTAAGATTTTTGTCTCTATTTATTACATCAACTAATATTGTATAGCTAAAATTTGTAAGCTCTTTTTGACCATCAATATTTATAAATTCTAAATCGTCCTTTGGTGTGTGGTAGTCATCGTGTGCACCTGTTGAGAAATATATTACAGGAATATCTTCGGCATAAAAAGAAGCATGGTCTGATGGGCCATAGCCTTCTTTTGAAAATGACAAACTAAAGTTAGAAGTATTTTTACTTTTTAATAAGTCTTCAATTTCTTTTCCCGAACCAGTTCCACTTATTACAATATTACGAGTTTTAGAATCAAAACGTCCTACCATATCAAAATTTAGCATTGCTTTGATTTTTTTTGTATCAATTAACTTACTTTTAACAAAAAATTTAGAACCTAATAATCCCATTTCTTCGGCACCAAATGCGATAAAAACAACACTTCTTTTGTGAGTTTTTTCTTTTGATAATTTTTCGGCTAATTCTAAAATTGAAGCTACTCCTGATGCATTATCATCTGCACCATTGTGAACCGCCAAAGTGTCAGGTCGTCTGGAACCCGAACCATGTCCTCCCATTCCAAGATGGTCGTAGTGTGCACCGATAACAATATATTCGTTTTTTAAATTCATATCGCTACCTTCTAATATTGCCACAACATTTTGAGTTTTAGCTTCTTTGTAATTAACATCTGTTGTAAACTTTATTTTTGTTTTTGTGCTAAATGATTGTGCTTTTTTATCTTTATTTATACTTTTCTCAAGTTCTAAAATATTCTTTTTTGTTTTTTTAAGTATTTCATCAGCAATATTTCGCTTAATATGAATGGCAGCAATATCAGCTCTTGAGTTTGACCTTGATTTACCAATTTTTAGAAGCTTATCTTTACTATCAATCTGATTTCCTGATACAAATAATACAGCTATTGCTCCCTTATCTTTAGCAGTTAGTAATTTGGCTCTATTGTTAGAATACGGAATAAATACACTTTGTCTTTTGTTTATTTCTGGGTCGCCACGTAAAACCATCACGATTTTTCCTTTTACATCTATATTCTCGTAGTCGTTCCATTTTAGTTTATCTGTTTTTATATCAAAACCATAACCAACAAAAATAACTTCTTTGTTTAGCTTTTTATTTGCTGAAAACGACAGAGGAACAAAATCTTTTTTTAGTTGATAATTGATTTTGTTTAGTTTGAGTTTATTGTTTTTGCCATACTCAACTTTTGTAATTATATTGAAGTATTGAAAACCTTTTTTTGCAATTAGTTTTAAACCACTTTTTTTAAAATCGTTGGCAATATATTCAGCCGATAGTTTACCTTCTGGCGTACCTGGTTTACGTCCCTTCAGCTGGTCTGATGCAAGATGTTTTATGTGCCCATCTATTTCTTTGACTGTAATCTCTTCTTGAGAAAATAAATTTGTTGATATTAAAACCAATAATATCAATAGATTAAATATTTTATTATTCATTGTATTGTTTTTATTAAATATTACTTATATCTAACAATTAATGATTTAACAAAATCATTAATTTAGAATAACTTTGTTAGAGTACTATATTATTTTGCAAATATATTAATTCATATACATATATTTTAGAAATTTAATAAAAAAATAAAGGCTCAATGAGCCTTTTAGTGTTTTTGTACTATTTAATATTATTTATAAATGATATGTAATAAATTATAATCCAACAGATTAGCTACATGTTTAATTTTTTTATAGAACATTTGTGAATTATTCAGTTTAGTGCTTAATAAGTGTAATACTTTTAATTATTTTTTTATTGTCTATTCTAAGGTCTTCGACCTATTTAATTATTGCTTACGCAAGATATGTAATAAATGGTATTTCAAAAAGTAAGCTCTATACTGGGCTTAGTACCAGATTTTTACTAAGATAATATAGGAAATGACGAATTATAAATGACGAATTATAAATGACGAATTGATTTACAACTAATATAAATATCTTACAAAAAACAAATCGGAAAGTTATTTTTTAACGATTTCATACCTATCAAAAATTTAATAAAGAGTTAATGGTAAACCACATCAAGTAAGAAAATTCAAAGGTTTGTCTCCAAGATGAATATGCGAAACGTTTGGCAGTTTTGTTTATTTTTTAAAAAAAAACTGATAATTGTCTGGTTTTATTTATATTTGTCAAAATTACGTTATATATATTAAAAATTAAGTTTATAAAAAGATGAAAACTCATATACTCACAGTTGTATTATATATTTTGTTTGTTTTTTTTAGTTCCTGTGAAGATAATTCAAAACGCGCTGTTGTTGTAAGTAAACTTAAAAGCTCTTCGAAGTTAGCAACAGTTGAATATGTAATCACAAAAGTTATTTCAGCAAAAAATGAAAGGTTACTGTCAAAAACTTATTTTTTTGCCGAATCTGAAGCGACCATAAAAGCTGGTATAGATTTAAATAAATTGCGAGAAGAAGATATAATTATTAAAGACAAAAAAATAAATATTACCCTGCCCGAAATTGAAATTATTAGTTTTTCATATCCAGCAAATGCAATAAAAGTAATAGAAGATTATACATACGATGCAACAATATTTACATGGAATAATTTTGGTTTCAGAGAACGAGATGAATTATACAGGCAAGCAGAGGAGGATATAAGAAAAAGAATTAAAGACTTGAATATAACAAAAACTGCAAAAAAAAATACTATAAAATTTCTTGAACCGATTTTACGTTCAACTGGTTTCGATGAAATATATATTCAATTCAAAGATGATGAAAATCTTAGAAAAGAAAACAAAAATCTTATCAATGAAATAAAAGAATTAAAAGAGGCTCAAAATGCAAAATAAATTTTGACCTAAGGAGTTAAAAGCTAAAAGTTTTGACTATCACTTGAAAAACAAACTATTATTAGTTCTACTTTACGAACTTAAAACTATTTGATAATTAAACTATTAAATCATTTTTAT
>JAOZVK010000449.1 GCA_029938185.1 Bacteroidales bacterium
ATTCTGGCGTAAACAAAATTGTTAATTGTTCATTATTCATTGTTAATTACTTAGTTTATGAAAAATGCATAAATTTGTTATATCTTTGCGGTAAGGAGTTAAAAATTGGGCTACACGTAAGTATTGGACATTATTTTATTTTTTGACAGGATTTACAGGATTGATTTTTATTCTGTTACGAAATACCTGATAAACAAGACTGTCCAACTTCTGACGGGTAGCCGAATTTTGCTTCACGTCTTTCTAACATTGCATTTAGCCTTCTAAGCTGTTTATCAAGTTTACGCCATGCCGGATTTACAAGCATAGTGGTGTCAGTAATCATCTGTCTGTAATTGCTTATAATCATATCTATACCAAAGTTTTTAATCATATATTAAGTTCTCATGACACCAACGTGCAAACATATAGACCTATCAAGACAGATGAGAGCTGATAGCTTGTTGTTATTATTGAAGTTTTATGTCCCTTATCTTTTAATTTTCTTACTTCTCTTGCCCATATGTTTCGTTTCTTTTTTGTTCGTTTTAGAGATGCTTATGCACAATGCACTAAATAGTTAGATAACCATAGTTTGAAAATGTAGCAAACCTGAACAAATATAAAAAATATTAAAAAAAGCTTGTCTGTTTAACCATAATAGTTAAATCAAACAAGCTTTTTTAAAAAACAAAGTTTATTTTGTTATCCTATAATCTGCATTTGTAGATAATACGCACCTGCACCAGCTAAGTAACCAATTAACGCTAATAAGCTAATTTTTTTGAAGTACCAAATAAAATCTATTTTTTCCATACCCATAGCTGCAACACCTGCCGCCGAACCAATAATTAAAATACTTCCACCTGTACCTGCACAAAATGCAAGAAATTCCCAAAATTTTCCATCAACTACAAAATCTGCTGCATATCCTGTTGCTCCTGCTGCTGCAATATCATACATACCCATTGCTCCTGCAACCAAAGGTACATTATCGACAATAGATGACATAATACCAATTGCTATATTTATAAAATAGATATTTTGACCAGTTGCAGTATCAAGCCATGTTGCTAATAAACCAAGCTGACCTGCTGACTGTAAACTTGCTACTGCTGACAATATTCCTAAGAAAAATAATACTGTAGGGACATCTACTTTTGTAAGTATACCAACTACCGATAGTTTTCTCTTATCATCTTCTGATGCATTTTTATGCATAATCTCTGTAATAACCCATAAATTTCCAAGTGCTAATAACATTCCCATATACGGAGGTAAATGAGTAAGTGTTTTAAATACAGGTACAAAAAGCAAAGAAGCAATACCTAAGAAAAGAATAAGTTTTCTTTGCCCTTCGGTTGTAAATTCGTGCGATTGTTCTGCGCTTAATACTGGTCTTTCAATATCTCCTTTCATTGTAAAAGATACTATAGAAAGTGGAACAACCATTGTTACAATACTTGGAAAAATAACCATAGTTATAATATTTATTGCAGTTACTTGACCACCAATCCATAACATGATTGTTGTTACATCTCCAATAGGAGACCATGCTCCACCAGCATTTGCTGCTAAAATTACCATACTGGCAAAAAACCAGCGTGTTTCTTTATCTGCAATTAATTTACGTAACAAAGCTACCAAAACTATTGTTGTTGTTAAATTATCAAGTGCTGCCGACATAAAGAAAGTTAAAACACTTAGAATCCAAAGTAATTTAACTTTATTTGTCGTAGTTATTTTATCTGTAATAACTTTAAAACCTTGATGTTGGTCAACAATTTCAACAATTGTCATCGCTCCAAGCAAGAAAAATAATATCTCAGATATTTCACCTAAATGATGCAATATTTCGTGATGAGCAATAAAATAATGCATTTTGTCAAGCATGCTTGCTTCTGGTCTTGTTTTTAGGAATGCAGCCATTGCGGAACTGTTTAGAAAATCATTCCATGCCGAACTATGTCCTGCTTCTAAAATTTCGGTACTTCCAAGTATATAAACTACCCAAGTTAAACTACCTATTAAAAGTGCCGAAGCTGCTTTATCTACTTTTAGTGGATGCTCTAAGGCTATTGCCGTATAACCCAGAACAAAAATCACAACCATTAATATAAACATATGTATTTTATTTAGTGTAAGTTAAGGATTTTATATATAAAATTATTTACAAATATAAATATGTTCATCTAATATGAAAAGTTGTTTTATATATTGTGTAACATATTAGCTAAGGTCTTTGACCTATTTATAGTTGCTTATGCATTAGTACAAAGACAATTTAATCAGTAAATTATGAATAGGCAAATGTCGAAAACTTTTGTAACAGTACTTATATTTTTAATGGTTAAATTATTCAATAGTATAGTAGTGTATTAAGACATAAATTGATTAAGTTTATAAATGTAATAATTTGACAGGATTTTCATGATTAACAGGATTTTAAACATGTAAATCCTGTTAATTTTGTCTAAATAATACTAAAGAAACTTATGACTTGTGGCTACCCGTTTAAAGTTGGACTGTGTTGTTTATCAAGTGTTTTGTGACAAAATAAAAATCAATCCTGTTAATCCTGTAAATCCTGTCAAAAAATAAAATAATGTCCAATACTAAATGTGTAGCCAAACTTGTTTCAGTAGTACGATGTTCTGATTAATAAGAGCATGTTTTATGTTGAAGACTTAATATTTATATTTTTTCCAAATATTTTTGAGCTTCTCTAAAACTTTTTTTTCTTGAAAATTATTTGAAGGACTATAAATTTTAGTTTTTATAATTTCTTTGGGTAAATACTCTTGCTCAACAAAATTATTATCAAAATCATGTGAATATTTATAATTTTCGCCATAACCCAATTCTTTCATAAGTTTAGTAGGCGAATTTCTTAAATGAAGCGGAACAGGTAAATTCCCTGTTTTTTTTACCAATTGTTGAGCTTGTTTTATTGCCATGTAAGCCGAGTTACTTTTTGCCGAATTGGCAAGATAAATTGCAGTTTGCGACAAAACAATTCTTGCTTCGGGAAATCCAATAATATTTACAGCAGTAAAACAATTATTTGCCAACAATAAAGCATTTGGGTTTGCAAGCCCAATATCTTCCGATGCCAAAATAATTAATCTTCTTGCTATAAATTTCACATCTTCTCCTCCTTCAATCATTCTTGCAAGCCAATAAACAGCAGCATTTGGGTCGCTTCCTCTAATTGATTTTATAAATGCTGATATTATATCATAATGCAACTCGCCATTTTTATCATAAATAGCAATATTTTTTTGTAATCGTTTGGTTACAATGTCGTTTGTTATGATTATTTTTTCATTATTATCTGAATTTATTACAATATCAAGAATATTTAATAATTTTCGTGCATCTCCTCCCGAATGTTGAAATAAGGCTTCGTATTCTTCAATTTTTATATCTAAATTTTTTAGTACACTATCTTCTTCTAATGCTTTATACAAAAGTTTTTTTAGATTATCTTTGTCTAAGCTTTCCAAAATATAAACTTGACATCTTGATAATAAGGGCGAAATAACTTCAAACGAGGGATTTTCGGTTGTGGCTCCTATTAGTGTAACAACTCCTTGCTCTACTGCTCCCAATAATGAATCTTGTTGTGATTTGCTAAAACGATGTATTTCATCAATAAAAAGTATTGGATTGGGATTACTAAAAAATTGTTGTTTTTTAGCTTTTTCAATAACACTTCTAATATCTTTTACTCCTGAATTTATTGCACTTAATGTGTAGAATGGTCTATCAAGCATATTTGCAATAATTCTTGCTAATGTAGTTTTACCAACTCCAGGCGGTCCCCACATTATAAATGATGGTATCTTGCCCGATTCAATTGCATTTTTCAAAACTGCATTATTACCTATCAAATGCTTTTGTCCTATATATTCATCAAAAGATTTTGGTCGTAGCCTCTCGGCAAGAGGTATATTGATTGTCATATTTTTTTATCTCATTAATTTTAAGGTCTTCGACCTATTTAATGTGGCTTACGCGTTTTTGTATACGAATGTATTACAGTTGATTATATAAATGTGAATACCGAAAAACTTTTGTAAAATTAATTATATAAAAAAATCATTAAAACTATTTATTAATCCTTCTAAAACATTAGAACTTACAATGTCATCAATATAACATACAGTTTTTCCGTTTTCGTCTTTTCCGCTTTTTTTTAATATTTTCACAAAATCAGCACCTCTTAATTTACCAGGAAAATCATTTGGAGATTTTATTCCATATTCTTCTCTGCATATATTTTGCATTTTCAAAAACTGATTATATGTAAACGTTTTTAAACCATATGTATTTTCAAATATTTTTAATGCTCTATTAACATCACCATCATATTTATCAAATATATTGTCGAAGTAGCTTGTCCATAGTGAATTGTGAAATCCACCAAATACTTGTCCTGTTTCAAAAAAAACTAAATACTCATATCCACTATCAAAATAGGCTATATATAAAGCCGGTAAAAGTTTGCCTTTTGGTATAGCACTATCATTATAATGATAATTTAAAGACGAGGCTTTTAAATAACTTTTTCCAAAGCCATCAAAATATACAGGACCTTCAATCGTTTCAATATCAATAGTTGTTTCTATATATTTTTTTACAGATTCGTGTATAGTTTTTATTTCAAATACATCATACATTACATTGTATAATTTATTAAAATCTCTATCTTTTTTTGTCAATTCTACAGCTTTTATAAATCGCTCTCTTTTCATTTTTATAATTTTGTTGTCACAAACTTTTTTAATATTGTTAAATTTATTAAGGTCTTCGACCTA
>JAOZVK010000450.1 GCA_029938185.1 Bacteroidales bacterium
ATGAAAAAAAACTCAGACAACAACTTAAAAAACTTGAGCTTGAAAAACAAAAAGTGGAAGAACGAGAACGGCAAGAGAAATTAAAAAGAGAACAAGCAGAGGCAGAGAAACAACAAGCAGAGATAGAGAAACAACAAGCCAATGAAAATGAACGCAAAGCAAACTTAACATCTAAAGTCATCATACTATACCATGTAGAAAATAAAAGCAAAAATGAAATATCTCAAATTTTAGAAATAAGTATTGGTGAAGTTGATAAAATACTCAAGCAGAAAATATAATATTGTAAATGGCAATTCTTATCTAAGAATTGGTTTACTCTTAAATATTTAAAAAACTTTGTTAAAAAACAAAGTTTCATAAAAAGGACAGAAGAACCCCAAAATTAAATTATAAATATAAGTAGACTTACAAAAATTTTCTGGCATTTCTTTTGTACAATTGGCTACACGATAGTGATTTATAAAAATGCGTAAGCCTTATTAAATAGGTCGAAGACTTTAAAACAGTCTGTGACTAATTTATATTGAAAAAATAAGTATATAAAAAGATTTTTCTATTAAAAATCAATTAATTAATAAAATTTAAAAATATGAAATATAAATATTTAACAATTATACTAATAATTTTAGTATCAATTTCAGTAAAATCGCAGAATGTATCTCCAAATCATTATATTGTTAAATTTACTGATAAAAAAAATTCGATTTATACTATAAATAATCCAGAAAATTTTTTATCAAAAAAAGCAATAGATAGACGAACAAAGTATGATATAAAAATTACAGAAAGTGATATTCCTGTAAATAAAACATATGTAGATAAATTAATAGAGCTGGGAGCAGGGGTTCATCTGACCTCAAAATGGATGAATTTAGCAATTATTCATACTAAAAACAAAGAACTATTAGACAAAATATACAAATTACCCTTTGTTGTAAAACAAGAGAAAAAAGGTAAAAATATTAAACCAAAATCAAAAAAAGTTAAAAATAAAGCTATTTCGGCTACACATAAAGCACTTAAAAAAACAAAATCGGTATTTGACTATGGTAATGCAAAAAAACAGATAGAACTACACAATGCACAGTTTCTACACAACGAAGGTTTCCAAGGACAAGGAATGGTAATTGCAATTACCGATGCCGGTTTTTACAGAGTAAATAAGCTTCCAGCATTTGATAGTCTTTGGGCAAATAAACAAATACTTGGTGTTAGAGATTTTGTTGATAAAGACACAAGCGTATTTGATAGTGACACTCACGGAATGAAAGTACTTTCTACAATAGGAGCTAATATTCCAGGACAATTTGTAGGAACTGCTCCAAAAGCCAGTTTTTGGTTATTGCGTACCGAGCAAGCTGCTTCTGAATATATTATAGAAGAATATAACTGGATTGCAGCAGTTGAATTTGCCGATAGTGTTGGGGTCGATTTAGTTAATGTTTCTCTTGGATATACCGATTTTGATGATTCATTACAAAACCATTCATACAAAGATATGGATGGAAATTCTACACCAATTACAATAGGAGCAGATATTGCCGCAAGCAAAGGTATTTTAGTAGTAACAAGTGCTGGAAACGAGGGCTTTGATAAATGGCAATATATTTCAGCACCAGCTGATGCTGATAGTACGCTTAGTGTAGGTGCTGTTTCATCAAATGGCGATTATGCATACTTTAGCTCAAAAGGTCCAACCTTTGACGGAAGAGTAAAACCAAATGTTACTGCTGTAGGGCTAGGCTCAGTAGTTCAGGGAACATCGGGTAGTGTTAGTACATCAAACGGAACTTCTTTTTCAGGACCAATTATGACTGGTATGGTTACATGTTTATGGCAAGCTCATCCAGAACTTAACAATATGGAAATAATCAGATTAATTGAAAAATCGTCTGACCAATATTCTTCGCCCGATGTATACAAAGGATATGGTATACCTAATTTCTATGTAGCTCATATTTTGGCTAATAGTTCGGGATTTAATGAAATTAAGAGTAATAGTTTTAGAGTTTTTCCAAACCCATTTGATAATAACCTAAATATTGCATTATTTACAAAAGAAATAAACTTTAATGAGGTAATAAATATTAGAATATATAATGTATTAGGTAAAAAAATATATGATAAAAAAGTACCTAAAGTAAATGATTTTTCACATTTTATAACAGTAAATAATATTGAAAAAGGTATTTATATTGTTGAATTATCATCAAAAAATAAAACTTATCAAAAAACAGTTATAAAAATATAAGAAAGGAATTGTGTAGTGATTGGTATTGTAATTATAGTTCAAGCAGTTAAATTAATAACTGGTAACTTATTAAATAATAAATGAAAAAATACCAATAGAATATGGGTAATATTTTCACAATTATTGCATAGAAAATAATTATATTTTTTTTAATGAGCAAACATTATAATTTTTTCTTACAATTATCTACTCTACATGACAAAAAATATTATTGTTATATTCCACGCAAAGAACGCAAAGTTGTAAAGCAAGCTTAATAAGTAGGTCTATATATAAAAACAACACTTTTGTTTTTTTTATTATGCTGTTTATCAAGCGTAAGCAAAATTGTTAATTATCCATTGTTCATTGTTCATTACTTATTTAGAATCTTTGCATATTTTGTGATATTTTCGTGAAATAGTTCGCAAATTCGGCAAAATAAAAAATGTCGTGTAGAGTAATAAAAAATAATAATTATAAAATTATGGCAAAACATTCTTCAAAAATATATTTATTAATCATAGTAATATCTGTTTCGTTTAATATTTGGTTATATATTAGTAAAGACGAAATTATTAAAGAAAAAGATAAAATTGCAAGCATGTATAAAGGAACAGTTGTTGAAAAAGAATCAATAAAAACCGACCTTAACGATATGTTGCTTCAATACGATGATTTGAAAACAAACAACTATACTTTGAATAAAAGATTAGAAAATGAGAAAGAAAAAATAATGGTTTTGTTAAAAAAAATAAAAAATATAAAATCATTAAGTTCACAAAAAATTTCATTGTATAAAAAAGAGCTTGCAACATTGCGTAAAATAATGAGAAGTTTTGTAGTTCAAATTGATTCGCTTAATACTGCAAATAAAAAGTTGATTGCTAAAAATAATGAAGTTAATATGAAATATGAAACTGTAAAAAGCGAAAAAGAAGAATTAATAGGTATAAAAGATAGTTTATCGGGTACAGTTGCAATTGCAAAAATAATAAAAGCACAAAATGCAATTGTTAGTGGATTAAATAGAAGAGGAAGAACTACTAGACGTTCTTCTAAGCTTGCTACAATAAAGTTTTGTTTAACATTGCTTGATAACGAACTGGCTGTTAAAGGTTCCAAATATATCTATTTGAGAGTATCAGCTCCTAATAAGAAAATATTATCGAGCAGCGACGATAAATTATTTGAATATAATGGCGAAAAAATTGCATATTCTTCAAGTCGGAAAGTTGAATACAACGGAAAAAAAACTGATATTTGTGTTTTTTGGAAAAAAGATGAAGAACTTACTTCAGGATTATATTATATTGATGCATTTGTTGATGGAAATAAAGTTGCAACAAAAACACTTACATTAAAATAATGGCTTCGACATATTTAATGTGGCTTATGCGTTTTTTTACCTTTTAATTAATTGGTAGTAAATAAAATAATTATAATAAATAAGATAGTTAAAGTGGCTCGAAGAGCCTATTATTAAAAAATATAAAATATCATGGAAACCGTTTTAAGTGGAATACGTTCCACAGGAAATTTGCATTTGGGAAATTATTTTGGTGCAGTAAAAAATTTTGTAAAAATGCAAAATGAATATAATTGCTTCTTTTTTATAGCCGATTATCATTCACTAACAACGCACCCAAAACCAGAAGATTTACACAATAATGTAAAAAAAGTTTTGGCCGAATATCTCGCAGCAGGACTTGACCCCGAAAAATCAACTATATATATACAAAGCGATGTTCCCGAAATCCCTGAATTGTATTTATTGCTTAATATGAATGCATATATAGGTGAACTTGAAAGAACCACTACTTTTAAAGAAAAAATTAGAACGCAACCTGACAATGTAAATGCAGGCTTACTTACTTATCCTGTTCTAATGGCTGCCGATATAATTATTCATAAAGCAAATAAAGTTCCTGTTGGTAAAGACCAAGAGCAAAACTTAGAAATGGCACGTAAATTTGCAAAAAGATTTAATCACATGTACAATGTTGATTGTTTTCCCGAGCCAAGTGCTTTCAATTTTGGCAAACAGTTGGTAAAAATTCCAGGCTTAGATGGTAGTGGAAAGATGGGAAAATCGGAAGGAAATGGTATTTATCTGATTGATGAACCCAAAGTTATTAGAAAAAAAGTAATGAAAGCCAAAACAGATAGTGGTCCTACTCAAGAAAATCAAAGTAAACCCGAAGCTATTGAAAACCTTTTTACATTGATGAAAGTTGTTTCGACAAATGATACATATGAATATTTTGATGAAAAATATAATAAATGTGAGATAAGGTATGGAGATTTAAAAAAGCAGTTAGCCGAAGATATTATAAAATTTAATACGCCTATGCGTGAAAAAATAATTGATACTTTAAAAAATGAAGAGTATTTAAGAAAAGTAGCCAATCTTGGAGCTCAAAAAGCAAGAGAAAGTGCATCAAAAACAGTCAAAGAAGTTAGAGAAATAATTGGATTTAAATCATTTTAAAAAATGGTCATTATTTCTACTTTACGAACTTAAAACTATTTGATAATTAAACTATTAAATAATTTTTAT
>JAOZVK010000451.1 GCA_029938185.1 Bacteroidales bacterium
ATCGGGTTGAAAAAAATCTTTCTCTAACAATTTTTGTTTCCGATTTGGCGTTGTGTGCATTTTCATCAATCCGTTGGCTGTGTCTTATCATCTTTCGTATCTGCCACAAAAGAATGGCAAGTTAGATTATCAAGTTTTCAAACGAAGTGCAGAAAACTTGATAATCTGACTTGTCATTCTACTTGCGTTTATAAAAATCATCGGCTCGGCAAACAAATTTATCAAAACACACACAGCATTTTGTTTATTAATTGTCTGTTTTATAATTGTTTAAGTAATTTATGTAAATCCTGATTTAAACATTTTTCGTTGTGTTAATTTTTAATTTACTGAATTTTCCACAATTTCAATTTCTTCCAGTGTAAGTTCGTAAAGTTCGTAAACCATTTTATCAATTTCCTTATCTGTTTGGTTTATTTTAGTTTGTAATTCGTTTATTTTTTGTTTTGATGTATTAAAATATTCTCTCCATTCGTTGTTTTCTGCTCCCAAATTTATTTTTACTTTCTTTTTTCGTAACTCTTTTTTTAACTCTTCGTATTCTAAATTTTGAAAGTTTTTTAATTTATTGCTTAATTTCTCAATGCTTTTTTCTTCTTTTAGGGTTTTTATAAAGTTACCTTTTTCGGTTTGTAATTTTTTGTTTAACGACAGCATTAAATCTGCTTTTTTAATGAATGGTTGTTGGGCTTTTATAGAAATTTTATTAATAGGTAGTTTTGAAGTAGCAGGACTGTCGAAGTGCATTGTTCTTATAGCTTTTACAAAAATAAATCTATAAGCAAACCAATTTATTAATTTAGAATTTAAAATTATCCAAATAAATATATTTGAAAAGTTCTTATTTATAGTAATTTGATTAATTGTATCTACAATTTTATAATCAAAATTGTTGGATAAGCAAGCAGTTATTTTAATATGAGGTTTTGGATTTTCAATGTGTGCTACAATATTTTGCACCAAGACAGAGTTTTCTTTTATTGTTGCTTTTTTTTCATTTTCAACAATTTCATTTTTAATTTTTCCTTTTATTCCTACAATTTCGTATCGCTGAATTTCTGCTCCACCCAAGACGTCAAAATCGCCATCACTTATTAAATGTTTTTGAAAAATACCTCCACGACTATTTGTTGAAATATCATTTAAAAATAAATTATTTTTCGTCAATTTATTTGCAATATTTAATTCTTCATTGTTCACATTATTTAAAAAGAACCCATAAGTATCAAAAGTATCTTTTGTTATTTTGCCTACTTTTTTTATCTCTTCCAATTCAAGAACTGAGGTATAATAAAATTCTGTTTTTTTATTTTTTCTGTAACCTACAATTACTTGTTCTAATTTTACTTCTTTCCAAACTTTTTTACAATCAACTATTTCAAAAATATTATCTTTCAAAAATTCTCTGATTGATTTATAGTTTGAAGAAAAAGTAAATGATTTTGGAATAATAAAACCTTGTATTCCTTTGTTATTTAATAATATATCCGATAATTTCAAAAACGAAATAACTGTTTCGCCACCACCTTTAATATATTTTTCGGTCAAATATTTTTGTGTTTTTTTACTTAATTTTGCTCCATAAGGAGGGTTTCCTATAACTGCATCAAAACCCCCTGATTTCATAATACTTGGAAATTCTTTTTCCCAGTCAAATATTTTTTTGTAACCAAAGCCTTCTTTATCAATTAGTGAATTACCGCATTTTATATTATCATTAAGATTGGATAATTTTCTTCCTTTTTGGGCGGTGCGTAACCAAAGCGAAAGTTTTGCAATTTCAACACTTTCATCGTTAATATCTACGCCGTAAAGATTATTTTCGAGAATTGATTTATCTGTATCAAATAATCCTATTGCATCGCCTGTTAAGTCTGCAATTAAATCATCAATTAGTTTGTGTTCTGCCATTAAAAAGATTAATGATTGATTTAAAAATGCTCCGCTACCGCAGGCAGGGTCGAGTATTTTTAACGATTTTAACCATTCTTTGTAGTCGTTTAATTTATTAAAAAGTTCTTTTCCTTTTTTGCTTAAACCTTTTTTGGTTTTGTGTGTTTCATCAAATTCTATTTCGTAAATCTGCATTTCTTTGCGTTTTTCGGTGCAAAGTGTGCCGATTGTATTTTCTACAATATACCCAGTAATGTATTTTGGGGTGTAAAAAACGCCGTCTTTTTTCCGTTTGCTTGTTTTTGTTTCAGAAACGCTGTCATTTTCAGACAGGTTTTGTTCCATTTCTTCAATTTCGCTTAACGAATGCTCGAAAATATGTCCCAAAATATTAACGTCCACGTCTGTGTTAAAATCATAAGCCGAAAGTTTTAGACTGTCTGCTTTTAAAACCTTATCATCAATTTTCAGATTGTCTAAAAGTTCATCGGGGGCAAAAAGTCCGCCGTTGTATGCCGGAATATCATCAGCGGGAATTTGTCCTTTTCTGCCGATATTCATATAGCCGAAATATTGTAAATATATTTCGTAAAGCGGTTTGTAAGCATCAAGTTTTTTTAATTGGTCGTATCGCTCAATTATTCGCGAAATTGAATTTGCAGGTAAAAGTCCGCAATCTTCGGCAAAAAATATAAAAAGTAATCTGTCTAATAATTTTTGTGATTTTTTGAAAAGTGTTAATTTGTCAATTTCAGAGTTTCGTTTTACAATATTTTCAAATATTTTGGCTTTGAAACCAGAATAATCTTTGTAAAGTTGCTCAGAAATGTTTTTTTCGTGAAATCGTGTTTCGTCTTTTAATTTTTGCGGTAAATCATTGAAAATTGCATCTTTGCGTAAAATTAAATACAGTAATTCAAAATCTATTTTTTGCAGGTTAAACAAGTCAAATTCTTCGTATTCGTTTGAATAATCAACGTAAAACCGCAATTTTTGGAAATTTGAAGTTACTACATATTTGCAACCGGGCTGATTATGTTTGTAGTTAAATGCTTGTTGTGTAATACTCGTTAAATCTTTTGTTTTTGTTGATTTTAATTCAATTACGGCAACAGCTTTTTCATCTTTTATTATTGCTCCGTCTGCTTTTTTTCCGTCTGTTTGATTTTTAAATTCTCTTACGAGGTTAAAATCATCGTCTGGTTTTAATGTGTATCCGAGAACTTCAACGAATAAATCTCTCAAAAATCCGTCTTGATATTCTTCTTCTTTTAGTTTTATTATTGTTTCAATTTTTTCAGGATTGAAAATTTCTTTAAATTTATCGTAGGCGGTATTTAACCAAACTGTGTTTAGTCCACGTAAATGTTTTTTTATTACTGATTTTTGAAATATCGGCATTTTTGTTTTTTTTGTAAAGATAAAAATTTTTAATTTTTATCTCAAAATAGTTTTCATTTTCTGTTGTTTATAGTGTTGTTGAGTTGCACACAACGGAAATGTGCCTTGTGGCGTTTTATTTTTTTTGTTTTTTTTAGGTGCGAAGCACCAAAAAAACAAAAAAAATAAAATGACATCAAGCACAATGTTGTGTGCATTTATATTCATTCTTTCATTATCAAGTAAAGATTTTCTCATTTTCTTTACCTGATAGGTTTGTCAAATAAAAATTTTCTCATTTTCTTTACCTGATATATTTATGTGAAAAGTTTGTAAAGCCTTTCATTTATATAATAATTTGTTTTCCAACTTTTTTCCTTTTTTAGTAAACCTAATTTTATCAATTTGTTTAAATATTGTGTTGCTGTTGGTTTGCTTACCTGTAAATCATTCATTACAAAATCAATTTTTGTATATGGGTGTTTGAATAAATTTTCAACCAAATCATTAGAATATATTTTAGGATGAGCTTCTTTAATCTTGTCAATGTATTCGTTCATTAATGATTTGATTTTTTGAATTAAATCAATTGTCGATTTTGATGTTTCTGTAACACCGTTTAAGAGCCAAATTAACCAACTCTCATAATCTTTGCTTGTTCTAACGCTTTGCAAGTGCTTATAATATTCTGATTTATTTTGAATTATATATTTACTCAGATATAATACAGGAATGTCAAGTAATTGTTGTTGAACTAAATACAGAATATTTATTATCCTGCCTGTTCGCCCGTTGCCATCATAAAAAGGGTGAATGCTTTCAAATTGATAATGAATAATCGACATTTTTAAAAGTGGGTCTATATCGTGCAAATCATTGTCATTAATGTATTTTTCAAGATTTGTCATTAAATCTACAATCTTATCATAATGTTGTGGTGGTGTATATACTGTATCGCCTGCTGAATTTTTTAATGCAGTTCCGGGAATTTTCCTAAATCCTGGTTTGTTCGGTTCAAGTTCTGCCTGAATTTTGATAATATTAGTTGATGTTAGTAATTGATATTTCCGAACAAGTTCAAATCCGAGTTTTAATGCCTTTGAATAATTTTGAACTTCTTTTGTGGCAATATTTTCGATTGTATCATCAATATTAGCAAGGAATAACTCATCATTTGTTGTAACTATATTTTCAATTGCAGAACTGTCTTTTGCTTCCTGCAATCCTAATGTATTTATCAAGATATTTTCATTAGGAATTGTTTTGGCTTCGCCTTTTAATTCTGCTAATGCCCTGCTCGCTTTATTCAAAGCTCTTAAAACTTGTTTTGTTTCAATATCTTGTTTTGGCGGAAGTTTACATAATTCAAAATTTTCCATATAATTAATGTCCCAAATTTAAAGCTATAATTAATAATAGATTTGTCATATTACAAATTCTCAATATAATTTTTGTTCAAGTAAGCTCAGAACTCACAAAAACAGTTTTCTTTTTCCAAAACAATCGCAAGTTAAAA
>JAOZVK010000452.1 GCA_029938185.1 Bacteroidales bacterium
GCCTATAGAACATGCCTAAAGGCATTTAAAGTAATGCGTTATATCATAGAAACATTTTTTTTTCACATTCTACATTCAATATTCGATATTTTTATTTATTTATGAGTAACTTTAGGTGAATTTTATTAACTTTTAACTTGCGATTGTTTTTGAAAAAAAGAACTGTTTTTGTGAGTTCTGAATTTATAATTCGTAATTTCCTTATACATATAATTTTACCAATAATACACCTAAATATGTTGCCAATAGTCCAAAAAATATACTCAAACTTATATAAATAGCCATTTGAAAAAACATTTGATTGTTTATTTGGGATAAACTTTCAAATGCAAATGATGAAAAAGTAGTAAATCCACCACAAAATCCCACAGCTAAAAACATACGCAATTCAGGAGAAAGAAAATTACTTTTGTCTGAAAATGCATAAATAATTCCAATTAAAAAACTTCCTAAAATATTAACAGTAAATGTACTAATAGGGAATGAAGTCTCAAAAAACCGATTAAAAAAAAGACTTGTTAAATATCTTGCAATACTTCCAAAAAAACCTCCTGCTCCCACGATTAATAAAATTTTCAACATTTATATTTTGTTAATTCACACTGTATTAATAGAATGCGTAAGCAATATTAGGCTACCCGTCAGAAGTTGGACTGTCTTGTTTTTCAAGTAGTTTTAATTATAGAATTAAAGTAAAGATTAGCAAAACTTTGCGAAAATTTGCGTCAAACTTTGTGTAACTTTGCGGTTAAAAAGCGTCTAACTTAAAACTGGTAGCCCAAATATTAAATAGCTCGAAGACCTCATTCAAAATCATCATATAGCAGATATTTTTTTCTAATTTTTTTATATTGTTTTAATTCTTTTTCCCAAGTTTTTTTTATTTCTTTTTCGCTTAAACCAGATTCAATTTTAGATAGCAGCTTATTGTTACCAGCCAATAGATTAAACCATTTAGGTTTCGAAATAAGTTTCTTTTTACCTTTAAATTTTTTATTATACTCTATAATATATTTTAAAGTAAATTTAGAGTCATTTTTTTCTTTTCTTAAATCTATTCCAAAACATTTTTTGCCCTCATGAATTGGGTTTGTTTGCATTCCCTCAATATCTTTAGGTTTAAAACTAAAATTGCCAAATAAAGAATCGGGATAGCCAATAACTTGAAAAGGAAATTGTGTGCCACGTCCTATACTAACATTAGTTGCTTCAAAAAAACATAACGATGGATATAAACGAATCGAAATATCGTTGGGAAGGTTTGGCGAAGGTTTTACAGGTAATGAATAATGTATTTTATGATTATAATTTTTTAATTTTATCACAGTTAAATCACAATTCACTCCATTGTCAAGCCATTTTTCGCCATTTATCATCAATGCCAATTCGCCAACAGTCAATCCATGCACAACTGGAATAGGATGCATACCAACAAAAGATTTAAATTGTTTTTTTCTAACAGGTCCATCAACATAATCACCAAGAGGATTTGGTCTGTCCAAAATAATCATTTTTTTATTATTTTCTGCACATGCTTCCATTACCTCGTTCATGCTACTGATATAAGTAAAAAAACGTACTCCAACATCTTGTATATCAAAAATAACAATATCAACATTTTCTAACTGTTTTGGAAAAGGTTTTCTATTTTTACCAAACATCGAAACTATTGGCAATCCTGTTTTTTCATCTTTCTCATTTTTAATATGCTTGCCTCTGTCAATATTGCCTCTAAATCCATGTTCGGGAGCAAATATTTTTTTTATATCAACTTTTTTTTCTAACAACATATCAACTAAATGCTTATTATTAACAATAGCCGATTGATTTACAACCAAAGCAATTCGTTTATTTTTAATTAAAGGTAAGTATATATCTATTTGTTCGGCTCCAGTTATTATTTTTACTTGTTTAACACTTTGTATTTTTATAGTATCTTTTTTAACTTTTTCTAAGCTATCATTTTTTACATCTGCAATTTTTTGCGTATTACTATTGTTTGAATTGCAAGCTGTTATTATAAATATAAGTAATATTAATATGTGTACTCTCATGTTTTATATTTTTTGCTTAATTTGTTTGATTATCAATAATAGTAATTTTTTTTATGTGTAAGCAGTGTAAAAAGGCTCGAAAAGCCAACTTAAAGTATTGTTACAAAAGTTTTATGACATTTACTTATTCATAACTTTTTGATTATATTGCCTTTATACTAATACGTAAGCAACTATAAATAGGTCGAAGACCTTTATTTAACAATATATCGCTTTTTTTTATACAAAAACTTAGCTTCATTTTTCAATGTAAATCTGAATTTACTACCTTTTCCTAATGTGCTTTCAACCCATATATTGCCACCATTCTTGTCAATAAATTCCTTACATAAAATTAAACCAATTCCAGTTCCTTTTTCGTTTGCAGTTCCTCTGTTTGTAAATTCCAGATCAATCCTAAACAGTTTGTTAATATCTTCTTGACTCATTCCTATACCAGTATCCGATACTGTAAATTCAGTGTATTTACCTTTACTTTTTACACTAACAATTATTTTTCCATTAGTATGAGTAAACTTTATAGCATTAGAAATAAGATTTCTAATTACCGTATTTAGCATATTTTTATCAGCAAAAACAAAACTATCATAAAATACTGTATTTATTAAATGTATTTTTTTTATAAATGCTTTTCTATTAAGTAACGAAATATTTTCGCTAACCAATAATTTAAGATTTATCCGTTCTATATTTATTTTTATTTTTCCTGTTTGAGAACTTGACCAATCTAAAAGGTTTTCTAATAAATTATAGGTTTGTTTTGATGTTTCATATAAATTATAATGATATTCTCGTAAATTATCACTTGAAAGTTCTTCAAAATCATTAACTAATATTTCAGAAAATCCAATAATTGTGTGAAATGGGTTTTTTAAATCGTGTGCTACAATTGAAAAAAATTTATCTTTTGTTTTATTTAACTCTTCGAGTTTTTCTATATTTTTTTTATGCTTAGTTATATCTTTACTAATTCCGACAAGTTTTTCAATCTTACCATTTTTGTCATAAATTGGAGAACTTTTTGACGAAAGCCATTTTATATCTCCATCTTTTTTAACTATTCTGTATTCAAAATCAAACTTTCCAGTTTCAATATATAACTGATCCGAAATAATTTTATACACTTTTTTTTTATCATCAGGATATATGTTTCCAAAAAACAAACTTGCATCTTTATAAACATTTTCAGGTGATATATCATGAATTTTTTCAAATGCAGGATTTAAATATAATATTTTATCGAAAGTCCTAAGCCAAAAAACATCTTGTATATTTTCAGCTAATTGTCTAAATTTGGCTTCGCTTTCTTTTAATCCATTTAAAGTTTTATGTTTGTTTGAATGCTTATAAAAAATATCTTGGCTAACAATAGGTTTGCACAAGTGTTGTGTCACACTTTCAATTATTTGGTTTAATTTATTTGGCAATTTGTTTGCAGTAATACAGTTGTCGGCACCTAGTTTAATTGCTTTTACAGCTAATTTATTGGATTCTTCGCTTGTTAAGATAGTTATATTATGTATTTTGTTTTTTAATTTTTTCAGTTTTGTAGAAAGTGTTATAAAAAACTCAAAATCAAGTAAAATAATATAATTTTTAGAATCAATTTTTTCAACTAATTCATTTGGTTCCGATAAATGAATAATCCTTATATCTGTTTTGCTTAAAATATGATTATATACATCTTTTATTTTACTTAATAATATAAGTTCAATATCTATTTTTTTATTCATAAAATATTTTTTAAGCACAAAGTGCTATTTAAGGTCTTCGACCTATTTAATGTGGCTTACGCTTTTTGTATACAAATGTATTACAGTTGATTGGATAAATACGAATACTGAAAAACTTTTGTAAAACTACTTATATTTAGTGTTGCTTACTTTCATTTCTTTTTTCAAAACATGTTATTGAATAAACAAAATTATTCAATCCGATAGTAATGAAATAGTATTGCTTAATAAGAATAACAAGGTAAAACTAAATTTAAAATCTAAAAATAATATAATTTTAACAGAGAACAAAGAAAAAAACAAAATAGTATAAAAAACAATTTAAATACTTTAACTTTCGATAAATGTATAGTCTTCAATCTTTGTAAGTAGTTTTACAAAAGTTTTTCGATATTTATTTCGTGTGTTCAACTGTATAATAGAAACTTACAAAAACACACAAGCCACATTAAATAGGTCGAAGACCTTAATATTGCTTATAAGTAATTAACAATGAATAATGGACAATGAACAATTTTGCTTACACTTAATAAACAGTATAATACAAAAAACAAAAGTGTCGTTTTTGCATATCGACCTACTTACATGATTATTATGCAAAATTAAGTTGAAATTTTAATATTGACATTTGTAAAGTTGTAACTTATTGTAATTCTTACATAAGCAAAATTATCAATTGTCTATTATCAATTGTTCATTACTTTATATTATACTTTTGCATAGATATTGTAAGTAATCTAATGTATTTTAGTATTTAATATTTTTAGTACAATTAATCATATGACAGTAGTTTACAAAAATGCGTAAGGCACATTAAATAGGTCGAAGACTGGGGTGTTAATAATTGGGGGTTTTTAGCCCTGAAAAATCATGCATTTTTTGTTCCTTTTTTATACTTAATTATTTCATTGTTTATAAAAAACCTTATTTTATATTATCAACCTTAGTTCTACTTTACGAACTTAAATAATGCTAAAAATAAGATGTTTAGCATTTA
>JAOZVK010000453.1 GCA_029938185.1 Bacteroidales bacterium
TAGTGGTGCCAAATAGGCATTGGCATATTTTTGTTGTGTTGTTTTATTCATAATTTTTTACTTTAAAAATTCCTTTTTTACAAAGATACAAAAAAAATGATAACAAGTTTTTATCATTTTCAATTTTATTAAGGTTTTAACACAACACCAATATTTTTCTTTCCATCAATTTTAATAATTGCTGGTTTTTCAAATCTGATATGTCTAATATATTCATCTTCATAATAAACTTTGCTGTTTGATAAGAAATCTACATCATAAAAACCATCATTCATATATGGATTAATAGTAAAATACCCAACTCTAAAAGATGTTAGATTTTGAAAAAAATGAGTTCCTTGACTTGGATCAATTCGATATTTATCTAAACCTGACTCAACAATTAGTCTTGCTGCCGAAATATTTGTCCATTTTACTGGAATACCCAACCAATGATCGCTTGAGCCCCATCTGCCTGGTCCAACTAAGATATAGTTTTTGTTTTCGTCTACAAACTTGGCATTTATTTCAGCAATTCTATTTGCTATATATGGGTTGTTAGCTGCATTAAACGAATCGGGTTTTACATATATAAAATCGAATATATCTTCAACAACTCCATTTCCGAGTGCCGATTTGGATTTGATTATAAGTTTATCTTGTTGTATTTTATTAAGATTTTCATCAACCTCTTCACTATTATCAACAATTGGCCTGATTTGTAATAAATAAAACACATGAGGTTCATCTTTTTCTTTAGTCAAATCCATAGCATATTCAATTTCAACTGGAGTATTCATTTCTTTTTGTCCAATTTTAAGAATATCTTGTATAATATTTGCTATAGGTATCATGTTGTATTTTAGAATATTGGCAAAAGTAATAACAGGTTTTCCTTTATAATTTACACCATCACGCAAAATATCATTTTGAAAATCATATATCGAACCAACATCTTTAAGAGATTTATCTTTCATTGCATCTTTTATTCTTAAACTCAATATATTTACAGAATCATCAGTTGATATTTTAAAACTATCGGGGTTTAAATCTAATGCATAGAATTTTTTTTGTGTTTCTCTAAGTGCAGTTTTAGCATCGGTAAGTTGTAGAATTTTTTTAGGATATTTTGGCGAAAATCTCAATGATACACCACCTTCTACAATGTATTTTCCCAAACCAAAAGCTATTTTTGCTATACCGTCTTCAGTTTGCTCAGGTGGTATTGGATAAAAATTAACTGAGCGAGCTATACCTGATAATATTGGATAAAATCTGTTGGAATATGTCTGCCCACATACTTCTTGTAAAACTATTCCCATTCGCTCTTCATCAATTAGGTTTGATGTAGCTGTCATATACGATTTACTATCATTAAAATAAACTGATGCATACACGCTTTTAATTGCAATACTTAGTAGTTTAGTGGTTTCCTTGTTGTCAGGAAGCATTGGAATCATGCAAGTAGAATATATGCCTGCAAATGGCTGATAATGTGAGTCTTCCATTGCACTTGATGATCTTATTGCTATTGGGTTTTTTGCAATTGAAATAAATGCCTTTAGGTCTTGGATTAATTCATTTGGTAATTTAGCCTCAATGAATTTATCTAGTATCTCTTTATCTGATGAATCGGATAATGCAATTTCATATAGATCATTATTTTCCATAAATTCATCGAAAACATCAATGCTTAATACTACTGTTCGAGGTATTTTTATAATAATATTATCATACTTAAAACTTAGGTCATTATTTTTTATAAATAAATCACTAAATGCCAAACCTCTTGCTTTACCACCCAATGATCCCTCACCTATTCTCGAAAATCGTGTGTATTCGTCAAATGAGTTTTTATCAAATTTAGCAATAACACCTCTTGATTTTTTTATCCTAAAACTTGATATAATACCTAAAATATATTCTCTTGATTTTTCTACAGATTTAAAATCATTAAGTTTAAGCTCTGTTAATTTTTTTGCTAAAGGGTATAAAGCTCTTGCATTTAACCATCTTGAAAAATCATTTTTATTAAAATGATATTCTAAAGATTTTACATCAATTGTACTTATTTGTTTTTGTAGGCTTCGTAGGTTCTCCGAACGTGCTATTTTTGTTCCATCAGGCATTTTAAAAATAAAATCACCAAAAGCTAAATTGGTAAAGATATATTTGCGTAGTTCAATATTTATACTTTTTGAGTTTTTATGAATAAAACCTACTCCAAGTTTATCGGCTATTGCTCTATTTTTCAGATTTGATGATTGTAATAGAATTGGTATGTGCTTATCAGTTTGTTTAACAATTTGACTTAATTCGATACCTGCATTAGGATAGCTAACTCCATTTTTTTTGTATTCAACATCAGTAATAACTCCCAAACAATTGTTTTTATACTTATTAAATAGATATATAGCTCTTTCAAAGTTAGTTGCCATCAATATTTTAGGTCGCCCTCTTAGTCTTAGCATTTCTCTATATTGGTTCAGACCTTCTTTTCGAAATTCATTAGCCTGTTTAAATATTATTTTATACATATTGGGTAGATAGCTAGAATAAAACTTTATTGAATTTTCAACAAGAATTATTGTTTGAACACCTATTTTATTGACATCATATTCGGCATTCATTTTATCCTCAATAAGCTTTATTATAGCTAAAAGAATATTAACATTTCCTAGCCACGCAAATACATAATCAATAGCACTTAAATCTTCGTCTTCTATCCTCTGGTTTACTTCTCTCGAAAACTGTGTTAATAATACAATTGGGATGTCAGGAAATTCTTTTTTTATTTCTTTTGATTTATAAAATATATCAGAACTACCAATACTAAACATTGTAATTACTAAATCAATAGAAAGATTAGTCAGCATATTTTTTGCCTTTTCATAATTTTCGGCATGTAAAAATTCTGGAGGGTATCTAAGATTTAACGAAACATATTCGTGAAAAATTTGCTCATCAATTCTTCCATCATCTTCTAGCATATAATAGTCATAATTGCTGCAAATAACAAGAACTTTGTATATTCTGTTTTGCATTAACTTTTTAAATGAAGTTTCGCTAAATATAAATTTTTTGGAGTCAATAATTCTTTTTACAATACTCATATAGTTTTATTAAATAAATTAGTAAGGTCTTTGACCTAATTAATGTGGCTTACGCATTATTATAAATTACTATTATGTAGCCAATTGTACAAAAACAAATGCCAAAAAACTTTTGTAAGACTACTTAGTTAAGTAATAATGAATGGACAATATATGGCTTTACTTACATATAATTAATTATCTATTTTATAGCCTTTAGGCTTAAATCAAGACTTTTAATTTGATGTGTTAAGGCTCCAATCGAAATATAATCGACCCCACAAAGGGCGTAGTCTCTAAGTGTTTTTATAGTAATTCCTCCTGATGATTCGGTTTCGTATCTACCATTAATTATTTCGACAGCTTTTTTTGTATCTTCAACACTAAAATTATCAAGCATTATTCTATCAATATTAGCTGTATTTAAAACCTGATTTAGTTCATCAAAATTTCTTACTTCGATTTCAATTTTTAGATTTTTATTATTTTGTTTCAAATATTTTTTTGTCGATTCTATTGCTTGACTTATTCCGCCAGCAAAATCTATATGGTTATCTTTAATCATAATCATATCAAAAAGCCCCATTCTATGATTTTCGCCTCCTCCGATTCTTACGGCTTCTTTTTCCAAAATTCGTATTGCTGGCGTTGTTTTCCTTGTATCCAATACTTTTGTTTTGAGTCCTTTAAGCTCACTAACATATATATCTGTTTGACTAGCAATACCACTCATGCGTTGCAATACATTCAAAACCAAGCGTTCGGCTTGTAATATTGATTGTACCTTACCCTCTACGGTGAATGCTATATCTCCATATTTTATTCTCTCGCCATCATTAATAAAAGTATTGATTACAAAATTGTTATCAATTCGTTTGAAAATCTTTTTGGCAATATCAATACCTGCTATAATACCATTTTCTTTTACTATTAGTTGGGCTTTTCCAATTGCATTACCAGGAATACATGCCAGTGATGTATGGTCACCATCTCCAATATCTTCAAATATTGCACTTTCGATTATTTGATTTATTAATTTTTCTTTCATGTTAAGTTATAATAAAAAATTTGCTAAGGTCTAAGACCAATTTAATGTGCCTTATGCATTTTTATAAATTGCTATTATGTAGTCAATTGTACAAAAACAAATGCCGAAAAACTTTTGTAAAACTACTTAATACATCAAGTGTATACAATATTAATAAAAAATGGAATTAATTTATAATAGTTTTTAGGAATACCCTTTATAATGAATTAAGTTCCAAAATATAAACACATACAAAAATATATAAAATTTTATATATAACTTTAAAATAAGTAAAATAAAAATTAAATAGTGCTTATAAATATGACATGTAATTTTACATCTTGTATCAATAATATTTTTAATAATCAGGGTTTTACTATACTACAAATGGCATAAAAAACCGAGAATAAACATATGATTTAATTCTTTGAATTTCAACATAATGTAACAAGTCATAAGTTTCTTTAATATTATTTAGACAGGATTAACATGTTTTAAATATCTTGTTAATCATGTAAATCCTGTCAAATTATTACATTTGTAAACTTAATCAATTTATGTCTTGTTTCAGTAGATAATTCAATTCTTTGTGAATAAATTATCGAGAATTTATCCCGTTTCCAGTATAACCAGAACTCACAAAAACAGTTTTCTTTTTCCAAAACAATCGCAAGTTAAAAGTTTG
>JAOZVK010000454.1 GCA_029938185.1 Bacteroidales bacterium
TTAGGTGTAAACCAATTCGTAATTCGTAATTTATAATTCGTAATTTCCTAACTATCGAGAACTTACATGCTACATATGTCTAATTAATTTTACAATTGTTGATTTTCAGTTAATTAAAAAGTAAAAATAAATTTGTGCAATAATATCTTTATGAGACTAAAAAATTTGTAAGCAAATAAAAAATACTTAATTTCGAGCCTTATAATATAAAATTTTTAATGAAATTCCTAAAAACTATAAGTTTAAAAACTTTTATTAAATTATAAATCAAAGATTTGTTATTGTAAATGAGGCTTTTAAATTAAGACATAGCACAGGAGTAACTTTTTTTAGGAGTGTTAAAAATTAATTTATGCACAAATTAATTTTTAAATAACTCCTTTATATATCGTATATATTTAATTGATTTATTATGCATATTGCAATTGCTGGAAACATAGGTTCAGGAAAAACTACATTGACTAGTCTTTTATCAGAGCATTATAACTGGGAAGCACACTACGAAGATGTTGATGATAATCCATATTTACATGATTTTTATGAAGATATGCAACGATGGTCATTCAATCTTCAAATATATTTTTTAAATAGTAGGTTCAATCAGGTTCTTGATATAAGAAATTCAGGAAAAACAGTTATACAGGATAGAACTATATATGAAGATGCTCATATTTTTGCGCCAAATCTTCACGCAATGAGTTTAATGACTACAAGAGATTTTGATAACTATTTCTCTTTATTTAACCTAATGAGAACCCTTGTTAAACCACCCGATTTATTGATATATCTGAGAGCATCAGTACCAACTCTTGTAAAACAAATACAGAAAAGGGGTAGAAATTATGAAAATACTATTCGTTTGGATTATTTGACAAGATTAAATGAAAGATATGAAGCTTGGATAGAAACATATAGTTTTGGTAAGTTACTAATTGTTGATGTTAATAGTATTGATTTTGCTAACAATCAAAAAGACCTAAGTGTTGTGATTGATAAAATTGATGCTGAAATTCATGGATTATTTTAAGGTCTTCGACCTATTTGATTAATAATCAACGGTTTAATTTTTTTATAAAATAATGTATACTACTAAGAACAAACAAACTTTTAGGTCAAGAATTAGGCGTTTTGCACTCAATCTTTTTCCTGCATATAGAGGTACAGGTGCAAGATGTATTTTTTTATCACCCGATTTTAGAGAAATTCAAATAAAACTACCACTAAAACTACGAACCAGAAATTATGTAGGTACTATTTTTGGAGGAAGCATGTTTGGTGCTGTTGATCCTATATATATGTTACAATTAATTAATGTTTTAGGAAGTGAATATGTAGTTTGGGACAAAGCAGCAACAATAAGATTTAAACGACCTGCTAACAAAACTTTGTATGCAAGATTTTTGATTACTGACAGTTTATTAGCAGAAATAAAAGAGGAAGTAAAACAAAAAAATGAAATAGATAAAATACTAAAAGTAAATTTGGAAGATAAAGACAAAAAAATATATGCCGAAGTAGAAAAGCTTATTTATATAGCAAATAAAACTTTTTATAAAAATAAGAAGAAAATGAAAGCCCAGTAAAGGCAAGTTTCATTTTGAATGTTTTTTACCTGCTTTATTAATAAATTATCGTTATGACTATCCAATCAAATAAAATTGAGTTTAAAACAAAAAGACTGCTAATTCGTAAAATTAAACTATCTGATAAAAAACAGGTATTCAGTTTAGGCTCTAATAATGAAACTCTTAAATATGTTGATAGTTCAACACATAATTCTATTGATGATAGTATATTAGAAATAAAAAGAATTGAAAATGAATTTAATAATTCAAGTTCGTTTTTTTTTGGAATTTGTTTAAACCCAAATACTGAAATTATAGGTATTATTGGTATTTATAATATTGACTACAAACATAAATTTGCATCATCAAAATCAATTTTATTAAAAGAATACTGGGGAAAAGGTATTGTATCCGAAGCTCAAAAAAAAATTATTGAATTTGCATTTAATACCTTAGATTTAAATAGAATAGAATGTCAGGTGCATACAGAACATTCTCAATCAATAAAAAGATTAAAAAAACTTGGGTTTAAAAAAGAAGGAAGATTAAGACAAAACTTTTTGATTGATAATAAATTTTATGATTCATATATATTTTCTTTATTAAAAAATGACTCTTCGAGCCATTTAATGTAGCTTTCTCATTCTGTTAAAACTCTATTATTATGCAATTTAACAAAACTCAAGTACCAAGAAATTTTTGCAAGACTACTTAACATCAATGTTTGTTTACAAAAGAGTACTAACAAATTCCACGCAAAGAACGCAAAATGATTGACGCAAAAAACGCAAAATATTAGACCATACTTTGCGTGTAATTTATGTTATAAGGTCTTCGACCTATTTAATATTGCTTACGCAAGATATATAATAAACGGTATTTTGTTAATGTTGAAATTATAACCGTTTAGAGTATACATTGATTAGGATATCCTATTTTTTATGAACAAACCCTGTAAGCCACATTAAATAGATCAAATATACTAAATTAGGTTAAGAATTTTACTTTTATAAAAATATTATAAGCTATTAATCATAATATTGTATAATTGTATCATTGAATAATTGAACCATTGAAAGTATACCTCTTATATTTTCATAAATGCGTATACAAAATATACTAAATATAAAGCAATTAGAAATATACCCATTTTTTTACCTATTTTCCATTTATTTATTATCATTAAAAACATCAACACTATAACTGAGCCAAATAATATTAGTATTGAAATTGTAAGTTCATCAGTCTTAATTGCAAGACTTCCGCCCGATACAGCAATTACAATAATAAAAGGTAATCCAAGTCCAATCAAAATATCAAAAATATTTGAACCTACTGCATTACTAACTGCCATTCCTCCACGCCCTTGTTTTGATACAATAAGCGATGAAAACATATCGGGAACAGAAGTTCCTACTGCAAGCACAGTTAATGCAATAATTGCTTCAGGAATATTAAGAATATGAGATATCCCGACTGCACTTTCGACAAGTACCCAGCTTAAAGCTGCAATAATTAATATTGCAATAAAAAACACCCAATAATAATGTTTTAATGAAGGAAATAATTTGTCTAAAATAAAATTTACAGGTCTCATAACTTTTTCAATCTTACTTTCAGGCTCATTATCATCTTCCTCTTCTATAACTATACCTTCATTAGGGTCTGTATATGGTATCCATTTTCGCCATTTAATTACAGCCACTACATATATAATATAAAGAAAAATAAAACCAACTGCTTCGTATATATCTATAGAGCCATCTAAAAATACAATCATCAATAATACAATTGATAATGTATAAAATGTCATATCTCTAACTACTGCTTGCCAAGCCAATTTTGCTTCTTTTAACATTGCTACTGCTCCTGTAATTACAAGTATATTGAAAATTGCGGAACCTACAATATTTCCCATACCAATAGCTCCATGGTCGCCAGGCTTTAATACTGCAATTATTGCCACAAAAAGTTCGGGGGCACTTGAGCCAACTGCCATCAGTGTGGCTCCTGCTGCATCAGACGACATTTTCAAATCAGACGAAATTTTATCTAATGCGGGAACAAAATACTCATCGCATAATCTTGCCAAAAGATAAAATGATAGTAATAATGCTAAAATATATCCAAATAGAATCATTATAAAAAAATTTAATTATTAAGGTTTAAGGTCTTCGACCTGTTTAAATATTGTTTATTCAGTAATTTAGTAGTGAAACAAGTCATAAATTGACAGGATTTACATGATTAACAGGATATTTTAAACATGTAAATCCTGTCTAAGTAATGCTTAAAAAACTTATGGCTTGTTTTTGTAGTTATTTATTCACTTTACACTGTTTATCAGACATAAGCAAACTTTTAGCTATTCATTTTTAACTATTCGCTTACTTATACTAAATTAGGTTAAAATTTTACTTTTAAAAAAATGTTATAAACTATTAATCATGATATTGTATAATTGTATCATTGAATAATTGAACCATTGAAAGTATAATTCTTTTTTTTTAATCAATCCATTTATTAAGAACACTATACAGAGTTTCAACTTTAATAGGTTTTGATATATAATCATCACAGCCTACATTTAATATTTGCTCCTTTTCTCCAGAAATAGCAAAAGCAGTTTGGGCAATAATAGGTACTTTTGGTTGTAATTTTTTTATAGCTTCTGTTGCTTCGTAACCATTCATATTTGGCATTTTTATATCCATAAGAACTAAATCGACACTATTGGATTTTATGAACTCAATCGCTTCTTCTCCATCTTTTGCCCATAGAAGCCTTGCATTTGACATTAATAAAGCTTCTTCAATAAAAATATAATTAATGTCCTCGTCTTCAACAACTAAAATTGTTTTATCTTCCCAGTTAGGTATTTGCATAATAATTTAACTAATTTATTTTTAATATTTTAACTGTAAGGTCTTCGACCTATCAAATATTATTTACGTGCAATATATAATAAATATGTATTTCAAAAAAAATAAGTTTTACATAAAACAGATAAAAACTCTTGGGTTTATTTATTTACTGTTGCGGCTTGAAACATGTTGCATACTCTTGCTTTTTTACATGGTTTGTTGCTATTTTTATTAGTTACAACAGAATATCAGGGATATAAACATTTACTGTCGGAGTGGCTTGAAGCTGGTCTTATAAAAACTAATAATTTACAAAATATTATTAGTTCTAATTTTATT
>JAOZVK010000455.1 GCA_029938185.1 Bacteroidales bacterium
TAATAAAAAACTTGAATAAGCTATTTTTGCTCGTATTTTTATAAGACCACCATTGTACCATTGTACCATTGAACCATTGAATAATTGAACCATTGAATAATTGAACCATTGAATAATTAAAAGTTAACTATTGATCTTTGATATCACCTAATGGGTAATATGATAGCATGTGTTCATCAAGCCATTCATTTGACTTAACAGGAGTCATTTTCCAGCCAGAATTACAATTTGAAACAATTTCAACAAAAGATAAGCCTTTGTTTAGTTTTTGGTTTTCAAAAGCTTTTCTAATAGCTTTTTTTGTTCTCCTAACATATGCTGGTTTATGTACAGCCTGACGTGTAACAAAACATGTACCGGGCAATTGAGCAACTAATTCTGTCATTTTTAATGGATAGCCCATCATATTCACATCTCTACCATATGGTGATGTAGATGATTTCATACCAGGGAGAGTTGTTGGAGCCATTTGTCCTCCAGTCATTCCATAAATACCATTATTTATAAAAATTATAACAATATTATCACCTCTATTGCAAGAGTGTATTGTTTCGCTTGTTCCAATTGCTGCCAAATCGCCATCGCCTTGATATGTAAATATTAGTTTTTCTGGATAAACCAGTTTTAATCCAGCAGCTACAGCAGGGGCTCTTCCATGTGCTGCTTGTTGCATATCAATATTCATAAATTCGTATGCAAGTACAGAGCATCCAACAGGTGCAATGCCAATTGTTTTGTCGCCCATTCCCATTTCTTCAATAACTTCCATTGCTAATCTGTGTGCAACTCCATGACCACATCCTGGACAATATGAAAATACATTATCTGTTAAAAGCTTAGTTTTCTTAAATACTAAATTTTCTTCTTTAACAATATCATTTGTGCTTATACCCATTCTCTATTCTCCTATAAATTTTTGTTCAAAAGCCTCAAGTACTTCTTTTGGTGATGGTATCATACCCCCATATCTACCAAAATGTTCAACTTTAATATTACCATTAACAGCTAATTTTACATCTTCAACCATTTGTCCTGCACTCATTTCGACTGCTAAAATTCCTTTTACATTTTTTGATAACTCTATTATTGGTTTTTTAGGAAATGGCCAAAGTGTTATTAGTCTGATTAGTCCCAGCTTGTAGCCTTTCTCTTCAGCTAATTTCATTGTTTTTTGACAAATTCGTGCGCTGGTTCCATATGCAACTAATAAATAATCAATATCATCACAATTAATCAGTTCAAATAATACTTCGGTTTCTTCTATTTTACGATATTTGGCTTGTAGGTGATGATTGTGTTGTTCTTGAAATTCGGGTTGAAGCTCAAGAGATGTTATTATATTTCTTTCTCTATTTGGTTTTTTGCCAGTTGTTGCCCAGTCGCTATGTTGTTTTTCAATTTCTTCGTCTGTCCATCTTGGTTTTGATTCGGGTAACCATACTTTTTCCATCATTTGACCAATTGCTCCATCAGATTGCATCATTACTGGAATACGATATTTAAAAGCTAAATCAAAGCCTAATCCTACAAAATCAGCCTGTTCTTGTACTGTTGATGGTGCGAGTACAATCATATGATAATCACCATGTCCACCTCCTTTTGTTGATTGAAAATAGTCTGCTTGCGAAGGTTGTATTGTTCCTAAACCTGGTCCTCCTCTAACAACATTAACTATTAGACAAGGTAGTTCGGCTCCGGCAAGATATGAAATACCTTCTTGCATTAAGCTTATTCCTGGACTTGATGAACTTGTCATTGCTTTTTTGCCTCCTCCAGCTGCACCATATACCATATGTATTGATGCTATTTCGCTTTCGGCTTGTAGAACAACCATTCCCGAACGTAAATGAGGTTGCTCAGACATTAAATACTCCATTACTTCCGATTGTGGTGTTATTGGGTATCCATAGTAGGCATCAACTCCAAAGCGAATTGCTGCTTCTGCAATTGCTTCGTTACCCTTCATTAGTTTGAGTTCTTTCATTATATGAAATAATTTAGTAATTCTTAATTAAGGTCTTAGACCTATTTAATGTGGCTTACGCATTTTTATAAATTGCTATCAAATAGCCAATTGTACAAAAACAAATGCCGAAAAACTTTTGTAATAGTACTTAATCAGTTATTTACCTTAATAAATATTGTGAAACCTTTTGATTTATTAATTATTTTTACTAAGTTTTAGCCTATATACAGTAATAACAACATCAGGGCATACCAATGCACAGTTTGTGCAACCAGTGCAAGCATCTGGAAGTTCCATATATGCATAATTATAACCTTTTCCGTTTACTCCTTTAGCAAGTTCTATCACTTTTGTTGGGCATGCAACAACACATAGTCCACAACCTTTACACTTCTCAATATCAACTATAATTGAACCTTTTACTTTTGCCATTTTACAGTTTTGTTTTAAATTTTTAAATTTGCCAAAGATATTAATTATAAATATAATTCTAAATTAGTATTTATATGATTCTTATCACTATGTTAAAAATATTGTAATTTGATTATAAGATTTTTTGGCTACCTGCGTAAGGTTGGACACGGTTATTTATCAATAAGTTGCGCCTGTCAGGAGTTTTCACCTGACAGTAAGAGAACAAGCCATCAGCGGCAGGTGAAAAACACCAGCCGAGCACAGTAAACTATCCAACTTTATGTGGGTAGCCGATTTTTTTTTTATTATTGAATAGCTTTTTTTGTATATTTTTCAATTATTTTTAGTATCACTTCAACTGCCCTTTCAATTGATTCAACTGGTATATATTCATATTTTCCATGAAAATTATGACCACCTGTAAAAATATTGGGAGTTGGCAATCCTTTAAATGATAGCTTTGAACCATCAGTTCCACCTCTTATTGGTTTTATAATTGGTTCTATTTCTAAATCTATTAATGCTTCTTTTGCAGTATCTACAATATGCATTACAGGTTTAATTTTTTCTTTCATATTAAAATAACTGTCCTGAATTTCAATCTCAACAGTATTATCACCATATTTATTATTTATAAAATCAATAACACTGCTTATGAGTTTTTTCTTTTGATTAAATTTATCAAAACAATGGTCTCTAATAATATAAGATAAGTTTGTGTTTTCAACAGTTCCTTTGAAACTCATTAACATAAAAAAACCTTCATAGCCCTCGGTGTGTTCAGGACGTTGGTTAGTTGGCAACATTGCATGAAGTTCCATAGCTATTTGTATAGAATTAATCATCTGATTTTTTGCAGTGCCTGGATGCACATTTCTTCCATTTACTTTTATTTTTGCACCTGCTGCATTGAAATTTTCATATTCGAGTTCACCAAGTTCACCACCGTCTATAGTGTAGGCAAAGTCGGCACCAAATTTTTTAACATCAAAAAAATCAGCACCTTTTCCTATTTCTTCATCTGGAGTAAATCCAATTTTTATAGTTCCATGTTTTACATCTGGGTTTTTAACCAAAAATTCCATTGCTTCCATTATTTCGGCTATACCTGCTTTATCATCGGCTCCCAAAAGAGTTGTTCCATCGGTTGTAATTAATGTTTTCCCAATATATTTCTTCAATTGAGGAAAATCCTTAGGCGATAATATAATATTGTTCTTTTTATGTAGTACAATGTCGCTACCATCGTAGTTTTCTACAAATTGTGGATTAACACCTTTGCCCGAAATATCTGGAGCAGTATCCATATGTGCAATAAACCCTATTGTTGGAACATCATAGTCAATATTTGAAGCTAATGTTGCCATTACATAGCCATTTTCGTCCATGTTTACATTTTCTAATTCTAAGCTGTTCAGTTCTCTAACAAGCAACTGCCCAAGATGGAACTGTTTTTTTGTACTTGGAAATGTTGTGGATTCTGGATTTGATTGAGTATCAATTTTTATGTATCTGATAAATCTATTTATAACATTTGATTGCATTTGTTTTTTTCTCCTATAATTTTAATATTAAAGTCTTTTGACCTATTTATTATTACTTATCATGTTGTAAAACTTTGTTTTTTAACAAATTTTTTATAAATAATTGAACTTTAAGATGTAAACCAATTAGTAATTTTAAATTGCTGTTTACAGCCCTATGTTTTATGTGTAATTAATTTGTGAGTAAATGATTCTATGAGCCAAATTTATAAAATTTATTTATAATTATATTCTTTTTTTCAGGCTATTTCTAAAAAAATCTAAATTTAAGGATTTTTGAAGTAATAAAAGCTTATGTTTATATTATAAATGAGAGTATTAAAATTTTTGTTTAATACATAAATTGTTTTTTTTAAATTTGAAAAAACTTTTGTAAATGTATTTATATATTTCCGAAATTAATTTCATTCTGTCAAAAGTCAGATAATTTATAATAATAAGGTCTTCGACCTATTTAATGTGGCTTACGCATCTTAACAAACTATTGTTATATAGCTGAATACATAAAATAAATAACGGAAAACTTTTGTTATAGTACTTATTATATTATTTGGCGTTTTTCATATGTCACTTGGCACTTATTAAAATAATATCAAATAACTAACAAGGAATTAAGAGTAATGGTGTAAAAAAAAAGCTTTTTAATATAATTTCAAACTATTTGTATTTAATTAGTTAATCACTTTTTCTTCTTCTTTTAATATTTTGAAATTCATTATTTTTTTTTTGCAAAAGAGTCAAGTACTTTTGTTAGTTTCAGAACTCACAAAAAGCGTCAAATTGAACAAAAACAATGGCAAATTAAA
>JAOZVK010000456.1 GCA_029938185.1 Bacteroidales bacterium
CTACGAACTTTACGTATTGCAGTAGCATATTCAGGTTACCCTGTTGCCTGTAAATGAATTAGCATACGATTTAGGTTTGCTCTATACTCCGATGAAATTATTTGTCTGTGTCAGCCTTTAAGCGAAAAAATCAACATTTACTTATTCATAAATTTCTGATTAAGTTGCTTTTATACTAATGCGTAAGCAACTATAAATAGGTCAAATACCTTAACTAATACTTCCCCAATTCAAACTATTGTAATCTAATTGTTTTAATTGTTTTTGTATTATTTTTGTATCCGACTCGCTTAACACATTATGATTTTTGATTATATAATCGGCATAATCTCTTGCTTGTACTAAAATTTGATTATCTTTGGCTAAGTTAGCAATTTTTAAATCAAAAGGAATTCCGCTCTGCTGTGTTCCGTCAATATTTCCAGGACCTCTGAGTTTTAAATCGGCTTCAGCTATTTCGAAACCATCATTTGTGGAAACCATAGTTTCTAATCGTTTTCGAGCATCAGCCGAAAGTTTATACGAAGTCATTAGTATACAGTATGATTGATTAACTCCACGTCCTACTCTTCCGCGTAGTTGATGAAGTTGAGATAATCCAAATTTTTCGGCACTTTCAATTATCATTACACTTGCATTTGGTACATCAACCCCCACTTCGATAACAGTTGTTGAAACCATTATTTGAGTTTGTTTGTTGATAAACAATTGCATTGATTTTTCTTTTTCATCTGGTTTCATTTTTCCATGCAATATACTTACAGAATATTCGGGAGGCGGAAACGCTCTTGTAATACTTTCATAACCATCTTCAAGGTCTTTGTAATCCATTTTTTCCGATTCTTTGATTAATGGATAAACTATATATATCTGGCGACCAAGTTCAATTTGTTTTTTTATAAAAGAAAAAACTCTTAGACGTTTGGCATCGTATGAATGAAAAGTTTTAATAGCTTGTCTTCCTGGTGGCAGCTCATCAATAACCGAAATATCCAAATCGCCATAAAGAGTCATTGCAAGAGTTCTTGGAATTGGAGTAGCTGTCATAACCAACATATGCGGAGGATTTATATTTTTTTTCCAAAGTTTGGCTCTTTGCATAACTCCAAATCTATGTTGTTCATCTATAATTACTAAAGCTAAGTTTTTGAATTTTACAGCATCTTCTATTAGTGCATGAGTTCCTATTAATATTTGATTTTCGCCACTCAATAAATCTTTGTGTATAATATTGCGTTGTTTCTTTTTTGTTGAGCCAGTAAGTATATGAATTTTAATATCTAAACCCTGCAAAAAACTTGAAACTGACTTATAGTGTTGTTTTGCAAGAATTTCGGTTGGAGCCATAATGCATGTTTGATAATTATTGTCAATCGCAATCAACATGCTCATCAATGCAACAAGAGTTTTGCCACTACCAACATCTCCTTGTAATAAACGGTTCATATGTTTTCCTGAACCACAATCTTTTCTTATTTCTTTAAGTACTTTTTTTTGAGCGTTTGTTAAAGTAAATTTTAAATTATTATTGTAAAAATTATTAAAATAATCTCCAACTTTATGAAAAACAAACCCTTTGCTAATTTTTTTTCTTATAAATCTTTGCTTCAACATATTTAGTTGAATATAAAATAGTTCTTCAAATTTTAATCTAAATTGAGCTTTTTGTAAAAGATGTAAATCTGAAGGATAATGTATATTTATAATTGATTTTGTTATAGATAAAAGTTTCAGCTTTTCAATTATATAATTTGGTAAAGATTCTTCAATATTTTGAATGTGTTTTTTTATTGCAACTTGTAGTATTTTATTAATAAATTTGGAATTTATATACGATTTTTTCAATTTATCGGGTATACTGTAAACTGGCTGTATTGATGAGTTTATTTTGGCATTATATTCACTAACCTCCTCAATTTCGGGGTGCACCAATGATGCTTTTTGATTGAAAATGTTAGCTTTACCAAATACTACATACTCTCTGTCTGTTGACAATGTTTTTATTAGCCAATCAACTCCTTTGAACCATATAAGTTCAATACGCCCAGTGCTATCAACTAAATTAGCTGTAAGTCTTTGTTTGTATTTTTCACCATGAATTTTAAAATTTTCAAGTTTACCAATAACTTGAATATATTGTAATTCATTATGAATTTCGTTTATTTTATAAAACTTACTTCTATCAATATGTTTATAAGGAAAGAAAAACAATAAATCTTTAATTGTATATATATTTAATTCTTTGTTAAGGTATTCAGCTTTTTTTTCACCAACACCAACTAGGTATTTAATATTTGCTTTGTAAATATCTGGCATAGCAAAACTATTTATAAAAAATGAAAAATCAGAAATATAAAAACGTAAAATTACAGTTTTGTAAAGCAAATTACAAATTTATCAGATTTCTTTTTCTATTTGCATCACTCACACAAAGTTGGGCAACAAATTAGGTTCTTCTAGTCTTTTTACCATGTTTACGCATAAAAAATTAGGTTACCCACGTAAGGTTGAATAATGCTGTTTATCAGGTGTTTCATAACAGGAGAAAAATAAATCCTGTAAATTCTGTCAAAAAAATAAAATAATGTCCAATACAAAACGTGTAGCTAAAATTTATTTTAATATTAAGAATGTAAAAAGCTATTTTAAAAATTCATATTAACTTAATTCTTTGGCAATAATTTTGCTTACTTTTCTATATAAGTAGTCTTACAAAAGTTTTTTGGCATTTATATTTGTGTAATTGATTATATGATAGTAATTTACGAAAATGCGTAAGCCACATTAATAGGTCTTTGACCTTACAAAAACAATATTTTAATAATGAAAAAAAACAACAAATTTAAATTTATAATGAAAAATCTATTAAAATTCATATTGGTTTTTTTAATAGGTTTTTTTATTGGAGCTGTAAATGAGTATAAGTTTAATGAAACCATATCTCAAACCGACAGTAATAAAAAAGAAACAATAGTAGAGCAGTTCTTAGAATCGGAGGACTTATATAATGCATATACTACAAATACTGATTCGGCTAACAGGATTTATCTGGGAAAAGAATTGATGGTTACAGGTAAACTATCGGAACAATATATAAATAAAAACAATGAGGTTGTTTTAAGCTTATTAACACCAGATAAAAACATTAGAATATATTGTACTTTAAGCAATTCGAGCAATCAAATAAATACTCCATTTAGCAAAGGACAAAAAATTGCTTTGCATGGTATATGTACTGGCAAAATTGATAATATAATGCTTAATAGATGTACATTAAGTAATGAACAATGAACAATGGATAATTAATAATTTTGCTTACGCTTGATAAACAGCATAATAATAAAAACAAAAGGCTCTTTGAGCCTTTAGTTTCTTAAATATAAATAATTTTACTATCCTGATTATTTGCTAATTTAAAAATATATTTGTAATTTTTCATATTCTGAAAAATGTCATATGTTTATATAAAGTTCACTCCTTTACTCAAGATTTAACACCGATTATACTAAAAAATAGTTACTAATTTAGCTTTGACAAAGTTTAAACATTTGTCAAAGTTGAATTTAAGCACTATAAACAAATATGTCATATTATAACACAAACAAAAATTCATTTTAAATCATTAACAAAATTTAAATAAAAATTTTAACTTTGCAAAGTTTTTACCATATATAAACTAAGGTTAATATATAAGTAGGGCGATATATAAAAACGACACTTTGGTTTTTTATATTATGCTGTTTATCAAGCGTAAGCAAAATTGTTAATTGTCCATTGTTCATTGCTAATTACTTAGTAAGCAATTATACAAAAAGCTTTCACCTATTTTTATAAAAAGCTTATAAGAGCTAAAATAATACAACAATATGACACAAAACATTATAAACCATATAGTTTACTCAACAAATGTTGTTGAGTTTGTAGCAGTAACAGGAGAATATTGTAATTTTGTTGAAAAAACAGATAATTTTTCAAAAAAAGAATTTATTAATAAATCATTAAAATTGTTATCATTAATATATTTAAAAGCGTTAATGCTTCCAAACATTGATAATAATTATGAAGATTTGAATGAAAAATTTGTATCAGAGAATGATTGGATTTTCATTAAACATAAAATATCAGTAAAGCTTAGTTCGCATGATACATTTATAGATATTATCGACCCCATTGGGCAGGAAAATGGAGAAGCAGTAAGTGTAAGTATATCTGAATGTTTTGCAGATATTTATCAAGACTTAAAAAATTTCATAACCATTTACCAAGTAAGCTCAGTAGATGCTATCAATGATGCACTTTGGGAATGTAAACTTAATTTTGAACAATTTTGGGGACAAAGAGCATTATCAGTTCTATCTTCATTTCATTCTATATACTACAATGAAGATATTGAAAATTAAGGTCTTTGACCTATTTAATACGTATTTTTAATAAACTATTTTCATATAGCTGATTGTAAAAAAACAAATGCCGAAAAACTTTTGTTAGACTACTTAATTAATGTACGTCCATAAAGTCAGCAATTTTATAGGTCATGCCTGGTCTTATTAAAATACGAGCAAAAATAGCTTATTTAAGTTTTTTATTAGTTCCTAAAATGTTCTTTTATTTCGTTAGTAAGTTTTTTTTGCCCTGAAAGGGCATAAGCATTAACAAGGGGCAACGCCCTATGTGTAAATACATTCGTAAGCAAAACGCCCTGAAAGGGCAAAAGCAACACA
>JAOZVK010000457.1 GCA_029938185.1 Bacteroidales bacterium
AAATAAGGTTTTAAATCCAAAAAGTGTCAAGCGATAAATGAAAAATGCCAAAAATATCTTCTAAAATTGATAATAAATACTGTTACAAAAGTTTTTCAACATTTACTTATTCATAAATTTCTGATTAAGTCGCTTTTATACTAATGCGTAAGCAACTATAAATAGGTCGAAGACCTTACATTTATTATTAATCCATTATTATTTCTTAGTTTTAATAATTTTGTTCAAAGTTGAAAAATTACCTGTCAAACGTTTTAATTTATACAAAGTAAAACTATTAAATTATACCAAACAATAGCCTCATGGTGGGCTTATAAAAACTAATAATTTACAAAATATTATTAGTTCTAATTTTATTCTTTTTTTTTTTATTGCTTTTGCTTTCAGGGCGTTTTTGTTTGCGAATGCATTTAGACATAGGGCGTTGCCCCATGTTAATGCTTATGCCCTCAGGGCAAAAAAACTTACTAACGAAATAAAAGAACATTTTAGGAACTAACAAAAAACTTGAATAAGCTATTTTTGCTCGTATTTTTATAAGACCAGCCTCATGGTGCTGGTCTTATAAAAACTGCCCAAAAATAGTTAAAAAATAGAAGTTTGTTAGTTCCAAAAGTATTAAATAATTATAACATCTTTTGATACTAAAAAGAGAATTTTATCGTTGTTGTAAAAATAGAGTGTATAAGCAATTAAATAAAATAAATAAATATGTCAGTTAATACATACAAAACACATTTACATGATATAGAGATAGTTGAAGTAGAAGTGCTTGAAAATTCCACTAAATATGATTATAATCAATCAGTTTGCAATTATCATTATGAGTTAGGTGTAATTTATTTATTTGTTTAAACAAAAACATGTAAAATAGTATTAAAAAAATGGAATACTCTATCACATATCCCATTATTCATTAAATATTAAACAATAACATGAAAATTGCAATTTATGGCAAAAGTTTTAAATCAAGTTTTCATTATAGTATTCGCGAATTATTTAGAATATTAGAAAATAAAAAAGCAAATGTAACAATCTATAAACCATTTTATGAATATATAAAAAAAGAATTAGATTATTCTCCTAAAATTTCAGGTGTTTTTGTATCACATAAGGAGGTTGAATCTGATACCAGTTTAGTATTCAGCATAGGTGGAGATGGAACATTTCTCGAAAGTGTATCATTTGTTAGAAATAAAGGTATACCAATTGTAGGAATAAATAGTGGACGGCTTGGTTTTTTGGCAAATATATCGAAAGAAGAACTACCAATTGCGATAAAAAGTATTTTCGAAAAAAAATATTCTATTGAATATAGGTCTCTTATTCAGTTAGAAACCGAAAATAATTTATTTGGAGATTTTAGTTATGCCTTAAATGAGCTAACTGTATTAAAAAAAGATTCAAGTTCAATGATAAATATTCATGTTTATATGAATGATGAATTTCTTAATACATATTGGGCTGATGGTTTGATTATTGCCACGCCAACAGGTTCAACAGCATACTCATTAAGTGCTGGAGGTCCAATTGTAATTCCAACATCTGATAATTTTGTTATAACACCATTAGCTCCACACAATTTGACAGTAAGACCAATTGTTATTCCTAATAATAATAGTATAAGGCTACATATCGAAGGCAGAGATAAAAAATTTTTAGCTTCTTTAGATTATAGGTACAAAGCTTTTGAATCGTCAACAATATTGGAAATAAAAAAAGCTGATTTTAAAATTAAAATGTTAAATTTACCAAACCATAGCTATTTCTCAACAATAAGAAATAAATTGATGTGGGGAGCAGACAAACGAAATTAAGGTCTTCGACATATTTAATGTGGCTTACGCGTTTTTACAAACTATTGTCATATAGCTGATTGTAAAAAAGACAAATGTCGAAAAACTTTTGTTAGACTATTTAGGTATTTAATACAAGTTTGATTTTTGTTTTTATAATCAAATTTTATGTATCATTAATCAATAGTTTTATATTATTCACATAAAAAATAAAACATTTAAATATTAAATTACGTATATTAGTAATAAATGAACAAAAGGCAAAATATTTGTATGTGTAAGTTTAAGGTCTTCAATCTATTTTATAGTTGCTTACGTGTTAGTATAAAGGCAATTTAATCAAGATGTTATGAATAAATAAATACTGATTTTTTTTGTAACAGTACTTATATGACTTATTAAGTATTAATAAATACTGATTGGTGTATTTGTCAGTGTTTTATAACATGTATTATAATCATTGTTATAGAATTTAATATTATTCACACATCCTGATAGTATTCATATAATGTGAAAATTAACAAAATAAGTAGTACAATAAATGTTTTTCGGTACTTGTATTTTGTTAAATTGCATATTATTAGAGTATTAACAGAATGCGTAAGCCACACTAAATAGGTCGAAGACCTTATATGAATATTTTGTAGACTATATTAACCATAATATTACTAAATTATTTAGAGATGAAAAAAAACTTTATAATTATAATCCTTTTTAGTATTATAGTTTCGAACACATCGTATTCTCAACGATGGAAAGCAGAAAGACACTATGCCATTGCTGCTGTAGGAATGGCACATTTTATGGGAGACTTGGGTGGTGGAGCAAAAGATGCCGCTCACTTTATGGGAGTTCGCGACCTTGATTTTGTTACAACTCGACCAACATTGCAGGTTGGCTATCGCTTTAAAATACTTGAAAGATTATCAATTAGAGCAAATTTAACTTATGCAAACTTATCAGCTAGAGATGCAGCTTCGGCTTCGGAAGGACGAAAAGCACGAAATCTAAGTTTTAAAACCAATATATGGGAGTTTTCCTCTTATGTTGAATATTTTATTATAAAGGAAAAACAAAACCCTCGTTATTCTTTTTCGAGCTTACGCAGTACAAGAAATATCAGCTTGTATGTATTTGGTGGATATGCAATATTTCGTTTTAATCCTAAGGCAAAACTGTTGGACACTTGGCATGAATTACAACCATTAGGAACAGAGGGACAAGGAATTGGTGATAATCCTCCTAAATATAGTAGAATTGCAAAAGCATATCCATTTGGTGTAGGTATAAGATATAATTTGACCAGAAAACTTGGAATAGCTATCGAAATATCAAACAGATACACAAGTACTGATTATATTGATGATGCACATGATAAATATTATGATGCTACTGAAATTGGAAATGCATATGGAATGATTGCTGAAGCTCTTGCAGATAGACATTTAGATGAAGATGGAAATGCTGCACCCAAATATAGATCAGGAACTCCATTGAGAGGTAGTCCTTCTTATAACGATGCTTATGTTTTTACAACTGTAGCACTAATATACAATCTAAAACGTTCAACCAAAGGCTTACCTAAATTTTAATAATTGGAATATTATAAAAAAAGCCGGATAAAATCCGGCTTACAAACTATCCTAAATACATTTTCAATAATTTATTTCTATCAATATTTTGAAGCCTTTTAATGGCTTTTTCTTTTATTTGTCTAACTCTTTCTCTTGTCAGTTTAAATCTTAAACCTATTTCTTCCAGAGTCATTTCTTGCCCATTTATTCCATAAAAATATTTAATAATATCTCTTTCCCTATCGCTTAAAGTAGATAAAACTCTATCTATTTCGGTACATAAAGATTCATTGATAAGACTTTTGTCCGTTTTTCCTATATTTTCACTTTCCAGCAAGTCTATCAACTTGCTATTTTCTCCTTCTTTCATTGGAGCATCTACCGAAATGTGTTTATTAGAAATCCTAAATGTAGCTGACACTTTTTCTTTAGGTAAATCTAAAACTTCGGCAAGTTCATGCTCAGAGGGTTCTCGCTCATATTGTTGTTCAAATTTTGCAAAAGCTTTATTAACCCTATTTAATGCACCTATCTGATTTAGTGGTAGTCTCACAATTCTTGATTGTTCTGCTAATGCTTGAAGTATTGATTGTCTTATCCACCATACTGCATATGATATGAATTTAAAGCCTCTTGTTTCATCAAATTTTTCAGCTGCTTTAATCAAGCCTAAGTTACCCTCATTTATCAAATCAGATAATGTTAGTCCCTGATTTTGATACTGTTTAGCAACTGAAACAACAAATCGCAAATTAGCTCTTGTAAGTTTTTTCAAAGCATCGTGGTCGCCTTTTTTTATTCTTTGAGCTAATTCCACTTCTTTTTCAGCAGTAATAAGTAATTCTTTACCTATATCATGTAGATATTTATCTAATGATGCACTTTCACGGTTTGTAATTGATTTTGTAATTTTCAGTTGTCTCATAATTTGATGTAATTTTAAATTAGGCAAACTGAGATATAAACAATATACCACAGTATATATTGTCTATAAAACTTTATAAAAAAACGTCTAAAGTTATACAAAAAAACTTAAAAAATAAGTTTTCCATAAAAATTTGACAATATATATTAATTTTTCATGAAAATACATAGTAAAAAAAAACCAAATAAATAAATTTAGTCTATCTATACTACTGAAACAAGACGTAAATACCTAAAGTAAAAATGTTGAAAGTTTAAATCTAAAAAGTTTTTTAGGCTACCCGTCAGAAGTTGGACAGTCTTGTTTTTCAAATAGTTTTAATAAAAGAATTAAAGTAAAGAGTAGCAAAACTTTGCGAAACTTTGCGAAACTTTGCGTCAAACTTTGCGTCAAACTTTGTGTAACTTTGCGG
>JAOZVK010000458.1 GCA_029938185.1 Bacteroidales bacterium
GGGCGGTTCTATTGTTAGCCCACTGTGATAACTGTGGGATTATTGTACGTTGTTTTATTTCCCACAATTGCCATTGTGGGCTAACAATAGGGTCGTCCTATCGGACTTTTGCTAACAATGAAATTTTCAGCATTTTTATTTTTCATTTTTTTATGTAGTGCTAAGTATACCTTAAAACTGGTAGTCCACATTATTTTAATATTCTAACAAAATGTAATTTAACAAAATATAAATATTGAAAAAACTTTTGTCAAACTACTTAGTTGCTATTTATAATTTAAAACTTATTTAACAGCATTTATTAAGTGCTATTAATAAGTGCATTATCTTAATAAAATAAAAAAAAAAATTATTGGAACACAACTATAATGTTGAAGACTTATTAAAAAAATGTAAAAAAATAATGCAATAAAATTTATTTTATATATTTTCGCATCCATTACTTATACTTTAAATGGTACAATTATTCAATGATACAATGGTACAATACTTTGATTAATAATTAATAACAGTTTGTTAATATTAAAATTACAACCGTTTATAGTATAAAAACTAAAGTTTGGTTCAACGAACCTTTCTATAATATATAATTTAAGGTCTCTGTGACCTACTTAATACTGTTAAACATACGCTATTAATCGGTGATTTATCATTATAAAATACTGTATGAATAATTAATAAATTTGTATACAGATGAAAATATCATTAAATTGGTTAAAACAATATCTTAATTTAGATTTAGATTATAAAAAAGTATCAGAAATACTAACAGATATTGGATTAGAGGTTGAAAATATTGAAAAATATCAATCAATTAAAGGAGGACTAAATGGTTTAGTTGTTGGAGAGATTTTAACCAAAGAAAAGCATCCAAATGCTGATAAACTTAGTGTTACGACAGTAAATATTGGAACTGATAATTATTTACCAATAGTGTGCGGAGCTCCAAATGTTGAAGCAGGTCAGAAAGTTGTAGTTGCGACTTTAGGAACGGTTTTATACTTGGGTGAAAAAGAATTAAAAATAAAAAGAAGCAAAATACGTGGGGCTGAATCGCAAGGAATGATTTGTGCCGAAGATGAAATTGGCTTAGGCAGTTCGCATGAAGGAATTATTGTTTTAGACCAAAAGTTGGAAGTAGGCACTCCTGCATCTGAAATATATCATGTAGAAAACGATATTATTTTTGAGATTGGACTAACTCCAAACAGAATTGATGGAGCATCTCATATTGGTGTAGCAAGAGATTTAGCTGCATATATTAAACATAATATTGCTGATAAATATTCAAAAGTTTCAAAGCCATCTGTTGATAAGTTTGAAATTGACAATAATGATAATATTGTTGATATTCAGATTGATAATACGAAAGCTTGCAGACGATATTCTGGTCTTACAATTTCTGGAGTATCAATAGATAAATCGCCAAACTGGCTAAAAAACAGACTCGAAGCTATTGGTCTAAAACCAATAAACAATATAGTTGATATTACAAATTATGTTTTACATGAGACAGGTCAACCATTACATGCTTTTGATGCTGACATGATTGATGGCAAAAAAATTATTATTAAAACTTTAGATGATAAAACTAAATTTATTTCGCTTGATGAAGAAGAAAGAGAATTATCATCGGAAGATTTAATGATTTGCAACGCAAAAGAAGGAATGTGTATTGCAGGTGTTTTTGGAGGATTTAAGTCTGGTGTAAGTCAAAATACAAAAAACATTTTTCTTGAAAGTGCAAATTTTGACCCTGTGTATGTTAGAAAAACATCAAAAAGACATATGCTTGTAACCGATTCGTCGTTTAGGTTTGAGCGTGGTGCCGACCCAAATATGACTGTATATGCACTAAAGCGAGCTTCAATGTTGATAAAAGAACTTGCTGGAGGTAAAATATCATCAAATATAATTGATATATATCCAAACAAAATAGAAAATTTGTCAATTGATATTTTTTATAAACATATTAATAGACTAATTGGCAAAACAATAGAAAAAAATACTGTAAAAAACATTTTAGAATCGCTTGATTTTGTGATATTAGAAGAAAATGATACAAAACTAAAAATCGAAATTCCAAAATATAGATTTGATGTAACTCGTGAAGCTGATGTTATCGAAGAAATTTTAAGAATTTATGGTTACAATAATGTTGAAATATCAACTGATGTAAAATCAACAATTTCGTATGCTCCAAAACCTGATGAAAACAAACAACGTTTGCTAATTTCTGAATTTTTGAGTAGTAAAGGTTTCAATGAAGCAATGTCAAACTCTTTGACAAAATCATCGTATTATGATGATTTAGAAAGTTTTTCGTCAGATGAAACTGTAAGAATAATAAACCCTTTGAGTTTAGACCTCAATGCAATGCGACAAAGTTTATTATTTGGTGGTTTGGAATCAATTGAGTATAATTTGAATAGAAAGGCTTCGATTCTTAAATTATATGAATTTGGATATTCGTATAAATTAATAAACAATAGTTCTGATAATGTAATAAATAAATATAATGAAACACATCATTTATCAATATTTATTGCAGGAAATAAATTACCAATAAATTGGAATTATAAGGAAGATAAAACAAGCTTTTATGAAATTAAGTCTGTTGTAAATAGTATATTACAACGATTAAATTTCAATATTGATTTGCTTAAAATTGAAGAAATTGCTAATGATATTTTTTCATATGGTCTAAAATATACATATAATAATAAGCATTTAGTAGATTTGGGTTTTGTAAAACCAGAAATATTAGAAAAATCGGATATTGATATTGATGTATTTTATGCTGATTTTAATTGGGACAATGTTTTAAAAACACTCACCAAGAGCATTAGATTTAAAGAAATATCTAAATATCCAAAAGTTAAAAGAGATTTAGCTTTATTGATTGATAAATCAATAAATTTTAAAGAAATAAAAGATATTGCTTATAAAACTGAAAGAAAATTACTAAAAAATGTTGATATTTTTGATATTTATGAAGGCGAAAAACTTGGTAATGACAAAAAATCATATGCAATAAGTTTTATACTTCAAGATGATATAAAGACACTTAAAGATAAGCAGATTGATAAAATAATGAATAAACTAATAGCCAATTATGAAAATAAGCTTGGAGCAAAAATAAGATAAGGTCTTCGACGATTGTATTAAAACATAAATTGATTAAGTTTATAAATGTAATAATTTGACAGGATTTACAAAACAGGGCTACCCGTCAGAAGTTGGACAGTCTTGTTTTTCAAATAGTTTTAATCATAGAATTAAAGTAAAGATTAGCAAAACTTTGCGGTTAAAAAGCGTCTAACTTAAAACTTGGTAGCCAATAAATACTATAAAACATAAAATAATCTCACAACATATTCATATTATATCATTTAATATTCCATCTCCTCCAAACTACGGAGGAGTTATAGATGTATTCTATAAAATAAAAACTCTAAGTTTGTTAAAGGTAAAAATACATTTGCATTGTTATGAATATGGTCGAAAGCATAGTAAAGACTTACTAAAACACTGCTTAACAGTCAATTATTATAAACGTAGTTTGGGGATAAAGTATGTTTTCAGAAAAAAACCATATATAGTTTCCACAAGGTCGTCAAACAAACTTTTACAGAATTTAGTAAAAGATGATTACCCGATTTTGTTTGAAGGTATTCATTCATGCTTTTTGTTAAATAATAAAAACCTTGAAAATAGAATTAAAATTGTTCGCACTCACAATATCGAACATGAGTACTATTCGAAACTGTCGGAGATTGAACATAATATATTTAAGAAAATATATTATAAAATTGAGGCATTGAAATTAGTTAATTATGAAAAGGTTTTATACAAAGCAGATAGATTGGCAGCAATTTCAAAAAATGATACAATTTATTTACAAAAAAAATATTCTAATGCATTTTATATCCCTGCTTTCCATCCAAATATGAATATTGAAAGTCAAACAGGCACTGGCAATTATATAATTTATCATGGAAATTTGTCAGTAGTAGAAAATGAAAATGCAGTACTTTTTTTGATTAATTCAATTTTCAGTAAAATAGATTTTCAGTGTATTATTGCAGGTAAAAATCCAACTAACAATTTGGTTCGTAAAGTATCGAAATTCAAAAATATTAAGTTAGAAATAAATCCTAACGACAACGAAATGAAAGAATTAATTAGTAATGCACATATTAATATTTTACCGACTTTTCAATCTACTGGAGTTAAACTGAAACTATTACAATCGTTATTTATTGGTCGCCATTGTATTGCAAACTCTATTATGACTGATAACAGCACACTAAAAAATTTATGTTCTATAAAAAATATACCTTTTGAAATTATTTCAGAAATAAATAGGCTTTTTAAAATTCCATTTGATGAATCTATTCTCAAACAAAGAAAACAAGTATTAACAAATGAATTTTCAAATATTCGCAATGCTGAAAAACTACTCAAGCTATTTAAGTAAGTAAACAGATATCCACCGATGGTAATCGGTGGACATAAATGCAAATATTTTCCAAAAATGCCGTAGGTTTGACCTCTTAAACAGCATAGAATTAAACAAATAGCCCATGCCTACGGTATTTGAGAGGATATTATTTATCATTTCCCCGAATTACTATCGGGACATGCCTATAGGTGGGCTTATAAAAATTAATAAATTACAACAATATTATTAGTTCTAATTTTATT
>JAOZVK010000459.1 GCA_029938185.1 Bacteroidales bacterium
AACTAACTTTTAACTTGCGATTGTTTTGGAAAAAGAAAACTGTTTTTGTGAGTTGTTCTGAGCACCAACAAAATATTTTAGAAAAAAAAACTACAAAAATAAAATTAGATAGTTTTCAAAAACAAAATGATAATTTCTAAGTAAATAAAAGTTATGCACCAGAAAATAATCTAATTACAATAAAAATAAATAAAAATAAAAATTATATAAAAATAATTGATACTCTCTTTTCAAGCTTTTATGATATAAACGTATGCAAAAAAAATTATGAAAATATCAAATTCATATCAAAAAAATATATAAGGAATTATGGACAAGCAGAAATTTATATGTGTAGCTTTGTTACTCTGGAAGAGAATAGGTTATCATTTAGTGCAATAGGCGATTATTGTATTCTGATAAATAGAGAAAAAAAAATCGCAACTATGTTTTATCTTTCATATGTTCAATTTGTAAGGGAAGTAAAAACAGATACAAATTATTATCTATCTGGTATTTATGCATTTCGTAGTTTTGGTCATTTTTACATATATGATTATGATAATATTAATAATATTTTTTCTCATATATTTGTAAGTGATAAAAAATGTTTTATTTCAGAATACACAGACTGTGAGTCGTTTAAAAACTCAGTACTGAAATTTTCGAACTATATTGATTATCAATCATAGGTAAAATTATCAATTATCAATTATCAATTATCAATTATTAATTATCAATTATCAATTATCAATTATCAATTATCAATTATTAATTATTAATTATTAATTACTTATTTATACATTTGCCAACAATAATTTAAATTGAAAACTATGTATAGTAAACAAAAAGAATTAATAGAAAAGACGTGGAATAATAGAGATTTATTAAAAGACAAAACAACAATAAACACTATAAGAGAGCTAATTGAGCTTTTGGATAAAGGAAAGATAAGAATAGCTGAACCTATAGATAATAAATGGCAAGTAAACGAATGGATTAAGAAAGCTGTTATTATGTATTTTCCAATTCAAAAAATGGAAGTTAGCGAAGCTGGAATATTAGAATTTCATGATAAAATGAAATTAAAAAAAGGTTACAAAGAACTTGGAATTAGAGTAGTTCCACATGCAGTTGCAAGATATGGTGCATATATATCAAGTGGTGTTATAATGATGCCTTCGTATGTAAATATAGGAGCATATGTTGATTCTGGAACAATGGTAGATACCTGGGCTACAGTTGGTTCTTGTGCTCAGATTGGCAAAGATGTTCATCTAAGCGGAGGAGTTGGAATTGGTGGAGTTTTAGAACCTGTTCAAGCATCGCCTGTTATTATTGAAGATGGTTGCTTTATAGGTTCGCGTTGTATTGTAGTTGAAGGTGTACATATTGGCAAAGAGGCTGTTTTGGGTGCAAATGTTGTTATAACAAAATCGACAAAAATAATTGATGTAACTCAAGACGAAGCTAAGGAAATAAAAGGTTATGTTCCTGCACGTTCAGTTGTAATACCCGGAACCACAACAAAAAAATTTAAATCTGGAGAATATCAAGTACCTTGTGCCTTAATAATTGGAAAACGAAAAGAATCAACAAATTTAAAAACATCTTTGAATGATGCATTACGTACATACAATATTGCTGTTTAGGCTCTTAGAGTCTTTTTAAGTTGCTTACGCATTAATATTTTTTAAACTTTTGGAAAGATAAGTTTTTCAAGCTTTATTTTTTTTAGTCACAACTATCTCTCAAATGATTACTAAACTTTAGAAACTATCGTTTTGTTGCAATAGTTTTTATAATGTCTAATAAAAAAAAACAATATATATTGGTAATTCACACATTGTTAGATTATTAATAAAATATGTAAGCAATAATAAAAGGTCGAAGCCCATATTTTAATAAAATTAGAATAAAAAATTATTTAAATTGAAAAAAAAGTATTAACATTGCAGCCAATTTTGATAAGACATAAATTAAAAATATCATATAGGATGGATTTACTAAAACATGTAGAAAACGAATTTGCATTAGAGAAGGATTTTCCTAAATTTTCGGCAGGCGATACAGTTACCGTTGATTATAAAATAAAAGAAGGAAACAAAGAAAGAATTCAACAATTTAGAGGTGTTGTAATTCAACGAAAAGGAAGTGGTATTAGAGAAACTTTTACTATTAGAAAAATGTCTGGTAATATTGGTGTAGAAAGAATTTTTCCTATAAACTCACCTTTTATTGAAGATATTTCAATTAATAAAAGAGGAAAAGTGCGACGGTCAAGAATTTTTTATCTCCGTGGCTTAACAGGTAAGAAAGCAAGAATAAAAGAAAAAAGATTCTAAACAAAAGACGATTTTAAGGTCTTTGACCTTTATAATATTGCTTACGCATTATTATAAATTACTATTATGTAGTCAATTGTAAAAAAAAAAATGCCAAAAAATTTTTGTAAGACTATTTAGAATAAGAATCCTCAATTTATTGAGGATTTTTTATTTGCTTCATTGTGTTGTTTATTTTTTTAATTACAAACTCTACTCTTCTGTTTTTTGCTCTATTTTCTAATGAATTATTATTGGTAACTGGTTTTAATTCGCCATAAGATGAATATGAAATTCGGCTTGCTTTTATTTTCTTGGATATTAAATATTTTTTTACCGCCCCTACTCTTTTTGTTGATAATTGCATATTATTAATTTCTGTACCTGCGTTATCAGTATGCCCCCGTAGTTCTATTTCTACATTAGGGTTGTCATTTAAAAACTCAACTAAATTATTTAAGCATACTTTGCTTAATGTTCTAAGCTCTGCCGAATTAGTAGCAAAAATTACATTATTCAACTTTTTAATAATATTTTTTTTTATTGGCGAAATTTTCATATTTATTGTTGTTGGTGGAATATAATTACTATCAGTTGTTACAATATGCTTAGTAGAATAAAAGTGTCCTTTCTTTTTGACGGTCATCAAAAAATTATCATTTTTTTTAAGAGTTACCGCAACAGCATATTTTCCTGTTTTATCATCAACAATTCCTTCAATAATATTTTTAGTTTTAATGTTTGTTAATTCGACATTAGCATTTTTTACAGATTTTCCTCTACCATCAGTTATATGCCCTTTTACAAATAATATTTTTTTAGGTCTAACCTTTTTAGGTAATTCAGCCGAAAATATATCCCAATCACTTTTGCCACCAATTGTATTTGATGAAAAATATACTTTTTTTCCATCAGCACTTACAATAAAACCCACTTCATGGTTTTTAGTATTAATTGGATAACCAATATTTATAGGTTTTAACCATGAACCATCTTGTTGTATTTGTGAATAAAAAATATCGTAGCCTCCCATGCCAAAAATACCATTTGTTGCAAAATAAAGTGTTTGACTATCGGAGTGTATAAATGGTGTTTTGTCATCACCTTTTGTATTGATTTTTGCACCCAAATTTTGGGCTTTTTCCCATTGTCCTTTGTTGTTTTTCACTGATTTATAAATATCAAAACCTCCAAAGCCACCTTCTCGAACACTTGCAAAGTATAGCACTTTGCCATCAGATGTTATTGAGGGTTGTCCTTCAAACGAATTGTTTTTATTAATATTAATACCCAGTCGTCTTAATTTTGTCCAGTTATTATTCTCAAAATCAGATGTAAAAATATCACAATTTTTATACGATGTACCATTATAATATTCATTTTCACAAATTGTAATAAATAAATGTCTGTTATCAATAGTCAAGCAAGCTCCACCTTGATTTCTACCATCATTAAACGGTTTTGCCAGCTTTTTTCCAAAACGGTATAATTCAATGGTTGAATCACTATTAATTTTTTCACTAAATGCTAATTCTTCAGTGTATTTTTCTATAATAGACTCTTTATTTTTTTTGTATCTGTGAGTATAAAGAATAATTTCACCATCGGGCGATAACGAAGGCAGGTATTCATCTTCGTCTGTACATATATTTTTTAATCTTTTAGGGTTAAAAGGAACAGGATTGTTTACAAGTTTAAAGTATATTTTAATATTTTCTAACATTATTTTACTTTTCTCATTCTCTTTATTACTTCTTTTGCTTTGATTTACAAATGGTTCTAAGTATTTTTTTGCATTGTTGTATTCATTTATTGTAAAATAATGTTCGCCAAGCATATAATAAGCTAAATAACTGTTGTATTGTGGACATATTTGTATTATATTTTCAAAATACTGTTTAAATGATGTTACACACAATTTATATCTTTTAGCTTTTGATGTATCATTTTTTATTGCTTTAGCTTCTTTAAGATACATGTTTGCTAAAACAAATTGTGCATCAGTAAATTTTGGTACTTTTTTTATTAATGATATTAATATTGACTCGGCTTCTTTTTTTTTGTATGTAATTTGTCGCATTGCTTTATTATACAATTCAATTGAATTTTTATCTTTTAGCTCATAACATTTTTTTTTTTGCGATAAAATGTTCTGGGGTATAAATAATAGTAAAACCAAACTAACATTAATAAACTTTTTTATTTGTTTATACATAGCTATAAAATATTATTTAAGCACTAAGTGCTATTTAATGTTGCTTACACATTTTATTAAAAATTCCTTAAATATACAAATATTTCATTTAAATTTAACATCTTTTCTTTGTGATATTATTCAATTATTCAATTATTCAATGATACAATTATTCAATGGTACAATTATTCAATGATACAATTAT
>JAOZVK010000460.1 GCA_029938185.1 Bacteroidales bacterium
GAATAAAATTAGAACTAATAATATTGTTGTAATTTATTAATTTTTATAAGCCCAGAGGTCATGTCTAAAGGCATTTATGTATTTAGCTTGTTATCAGCCCACGATTAGCATCGTGGGTTACCAATAGGTCATCGCTTTGCGATTTTATTGACTTTATGGATGGACACTAAAATAGGTCGAAGACCTTTGTACATAAAAAAAAGCCCCTTAATTTGGGGCTTTTAACTTTAAACATTCAGAGTAAATCTTTTAAATTCTGTTACTTCGAGTTTTTTATCAGTTTCCTGAAGATATTGTCTGATATTCTTTTTATTGTCTTTTACAAATTGTTGGTTTAATAAAGTATTTTCTTTAAAAAATTTATTTAATTTTCCAACAGCTATTTTCTCAGCCAACTGAGCTGGTTTTCCTTCTTGAATAGCTTGTTCTTTACCTATTTCAACTTCTTTATCAATTACTTCTTTCGATATACCATCTTTATCAACAGCGATAGGATTCATGGCAGCTATTTGCATTACAACATCTTTAGCAACCTGATTGTCAAATTCATCAGAATTAAATCCTGCAATCGAAGCAAGTTTATTACCTTGATGTACATATGAAACAACTTTTTGGGCTTCAAGTTTTTGATAGTATGACAAATCAAGTTTTTCGCCAATAATACCAATTTGGTTTATTATTTGGTCGGCAACAGTTTTGCCATTTAGATCTAATTTTTTAAGTTCTTCAAGATTTTCAGGAACTTCACTAATAGCTAAATCAAGTATTGATTGAGTAAATTTTACAAAATCATCATTTTTTGCAACAAAATCAGTTTCGCAATTTAATGCAATCATAGCAGCTATTCTATTATCACTACTAGTAGTAGCTAAAACAGCACCTTCGCTAACATCGCGTTCGGCACGTTTGCTAGCAACCTTTTGACCTTTTTTTCTTAAAATATCAATTGCTACTTCAAAATCACCATCAGATTCTTGAAGAGCTTTTTTGCAATCCATCATACCAGCACCTGTCATTTTTCTTAATTTAGATACCTCGGCAGCTTTAATTTTAGCCATTTTATTTTATTTTTTTTGGTCTTCGACCTAATTTAAATTGTTTAAGTATTCTTTTAATATCATAACAAAAGTCTTCAAATTATTTATTCTTATTAGGTATATTCTATTAATCAGTAAATTACTTCAATAAAATATTTTTTTGTTAGAATATTTGCAAAATAATGAAAGACTTTTGTTATACTACTTTAATTAATATTTTGCTTATTATCTCTATTGTAGGGTTGATTCAATTTTTTTGCCCTACTTTTTTTTGCTTTTCTATATGGAGTTTTAGCTTTAGCATCTTTTTTAGGATGCTTTTCTTTTAAGCTTATATTTTTTTCTCTTTCATTTTTTCTTTCATCTAAGCCCTCTTGAACATATTTCGATACAATATCAATAAGTAAGGATATTGATTTTGAAGCATCATCATTGGCTGGAATCGGAAAATCTATATTTGGACTTGAGTTAGTATCAACTATTCCAAATACAGGAATATGTAATCTTTTAGCTTCTCTAACTGCAATTTTTTCTTTTGAAACATCAACTACAAACAATGCAGCAGGTAATCTGGTTAAATCAGATATACTACCAAGAACTTTTTCTAATTTAGCTCTTTGACGAGTAATTTGTAATTTTTCTCTCTTAGACAAATTCTTAAATGTACCATCTGTTGCCATTTTATCAATAGATGACATTTTTTTTATAGCTTTACGAATTGTTGGGAAATTTGTTAACATACCACCCGACCATCTTTCGGTTATATATGGCATTTTAGTACCTTTAATTTTTTCGGATACTATGTCTTTTGCTTGTTTTTTTGTAGCTACAAACAATATTTTTCTTCCTGATTTTGCTATTTGTCTCAAAGCTGACGTAGCTTCTTCAAGCTTTATCATAGTTTTGTTTAGGTCAATAATATGTATACCATTTTTTTCCATGAAAATGTATGGTGCCATATCTGGATTCCATTTCCTTTTTAGGTGTCCAAAGTGTACACCTGCTTCTAGTAATTCTTCAAATGTTGTTACTGGCATTATAATTTTTTTATTTGTTTACATTCTTTCATATTTATAAAGTCAACTATCAAGTAGCACTATGTATATATAATGATCTTAATAATTTAGATACTAAACAATTTTCAAGTTTAACGTTTGCTAAATTGAAATTTCTTACGAGCTTTAGGTTGTCCTGGTTTTTTACGTTCAACAACACGTGAGTCTCTTGTCATAAATCCTTGCGCTTTTAGAGCCGATTTACACTCTGGGTCTATTTTAACTAAGGCTCTTGCTATTGCTAATCTTAAAGCTTCTGCTTGTCCTTTAAAACCGCCACCTGTTAAGTTTACTTTAATATCATATTTTTCAACAACTTCTAATGTGTTTAGTGGTTGTTGTACAATATATACTTGTATATCGTTAAAAAAATAATCTTTTAAATCTTTTTTATTAACAGTAATATTGCCTGTACCTTCTTTTACATAAATTCTTGCAATAGCTGATTTTCGTCTACCTGTTGCATTAATCATTTCCATAATTATTTAATTTTTGTTAAATCAATCACCTGTGGTTTTTGAGCTAATTGTTTATGTGTTTCTCCAACATAAACATAAAGATTTCTAAATTGTTCGCTTCCTAATCTATTTTTTGGAAGCATTCCTTTTACTGCTTTTTCAAGAATTTCTTCTGGTCTTCTTTTCAAAACCTCAGCAGGTGTTTTACTTCTCTGTCCTCCTGGATAGCCTGAATGACGAATATACTCTTTATCAGTCCATTTTGCTCCAGTCATCTTAATTTTTTCAGCATTAATGATTACTACGTAATCTCCACAATCAGCATGAGGTGTAAAAATTGGTTTGTGTTTTCCTCGCAAAATCATTGCAACTTTAGAAGCAAAACGTCCTAAAATTTCATCTTTTGCATCAACCAACACCCATTTTTTCTTTGCTGTTGCTTTATTTGCTGATACCGTTTTGTAACTTAATGTATCCACTTTTTCTTTAAAAATTTAATTAATAACAATTTACGTAATATTGCTTTATTACAGTTCGCAAAATTACAACTAATTTAGTAATATACAATAATTATTGGTTTTTTTTTATATTTAGATGGTAATTAATAATTACGAATTAATAATTACGAATTACTAATTGGTTTACACCTTAAAGTTCAGTTGTTTATAAAAGGTTTTGTTAAAATACATAAGAAATCATGGCATGTTTCATATATTTAAAAAAACTTTACACTTTTGAAATTGATTAAAATTTTTTAATATTTTATTTTTTATAATAGATTGTTTTTCAGGAGATGGTCAAAATTTTTAGTTTTTAACTTTCAACATTTTTACTTTAGGAATAGGTATTAAATAAATGTCCGTTTTGATAGATTAGTTTGTTATTTTACAACTTACAAAAAGTCGCAAATAGTGAACTATTTAAGACTTTTGTTAAGGTAGTAAAATGACAAAATAATGACGCAAAATAGTGCAGTTATTTGATACCTGTTCCTTAGGTTTTATTGTCTTGTTTCACTATAAACCTTTTTATATTGCTTTAAAGTATAATTATATTGACTTTTTGATTAACTTTGTAAATCATTTTTTATGATTGTTTATTAGGCATAAACAAAATTACTAATTGTTAATTACTTATATGCTAAAAAATATTAAAATTAGAATTTTTAAAAATACCGATAAAATATTTAATAGTTTATATTATGGACTCGAGAGTACAAAAGGGTTTAAACTAATTAGTACAAGTTTGGTTATAATGTTTTTGTCAATGTTAGGAATTATTATTCTTAATAATTTGGGGGTTTTTCCAGAATCAATTTCAAGTAATATTCCAAAAAATTATTTTTATGCAGTAGAAATTGTTTTTAAGCTTTTACTAGGTATCGAAATTATTGAGATGGTTTTTGTTTTGGCTTATTCCATTTCAAAGTCAATGGCTAAACAATTCGAAATTTTATCGTTAATTTTGCTGCGTCAAGCATTCAAAGAATTTTCGTATGTAGAATTACCACTAAATTTAGAACATTCTTTTGAACCTGTCTATTACATACTTTCAGATATTTTTGGAGCATTATTGTTGTTTTTGGGTGTTTATATATTTAAAGGCTTACAAAAACATAGACCTATAACATTGAATAAATCAGAGGAAGATAGATTCACATCTGTAAAAAAAGCACTTGCATTAATTATGTTTATAACTTTTATTGGACTTGGTTTATTCGAACTTGGCATGTATTTAATAAAAGGTGGCGAACTTAAATTCTTCGGCTCTTTTTATACAGTTTTAATTTTCACTGATATTTTAATAGTTATAATTGCATTAAGATATAGCCATTCATATAGTGTAGTATTTAGAAATACAGGTTTTGCAATTGCAACTATATTGATAAGAATGGCATTGTCTGTTCCTCATTATTTTGATGCAATACTTGGTGTAGTAGCCATGATATTTGTTATTATATTAAGTATTATATATAATAAATTTGAAATAGTAAGGATTAGAAAAATAGTAGAAGAAAGAAAAAAGAAAAATTTATAGGCACTTCAAGCCTTTTTACCTTGTTTACGCACAAGACACTATTATACTAAGACATAAAATTGATTAAGTTTATAAATATAATAATTTGACAGGATTTACATGATTAACAGG
>JAOZVK010000059.1 GCA_029938185.1 Bacteroidales bacterium
TTTTTTTGAGTGCGAAGCACGAAAAAAAACACCACAAAACCACTGACACCCAGCACAATGTTATGGTTTTTATTATTCTTTATAATCTATTTTTCGTTATAGAAAAATCATCACTTTTTACATTTTGTCCAATTATATTATCATCTCCTTTTATTGAAATATAATTATTTGTTATATTCGTATTTGCTTTTTGTTGCTCTTCTTTTCTTTGCTCTTCACTTACGACACCATCAAGAAGTTCTTTTACCGAAAATACTTTTCGCAATTTACCATTATAATACTCCTTCCTTCCATCTTGCTCAAAACCAATAAGTTCTTCATAATCTATTGTGTAATTAGAAAATCCAGGTAGCGGTATTAGTTCTTCAACCTTTAAACGATTAAAACTGTTATTAATATGTTTTAATGTATTCCTAATTATAGCAAAATAGTCTCTTTTTTGTATCCCAATTACTTCAATTATAATTTTCTTATCTTCTTCGTCAGCTTTCACTAAGGCAATTGCATCATAATTAATACTTTGTAATAAAACACCTGTTCTCCATCTGATTTTGTCTTTTATCTCCTCATTACTATTTACAATAAATCGAGGCATAATTGATTTTGGAAAAAAATCATATTTTAAAATAAATAACAATTTATCTTCTTTACTATTCATACTGAAATTCGGCTCTTGCACTGGTAGTAAATTTGGTAAAAGCAAAGTATTTTCCGATACATTATAACATAATTCAAATTTTCTCATTATTTCTATTATGTAATTGTATTTACTACGTGGATATTCCGAACTATCCAGTAAAATTTCTTTTAAACTATTAATATCTAATTCCCCGTTATTATTTTTTACTTTTTGTGAATTGATAATGCGATAAACTGCTGTTGTTAACCATTTTGGATTTAATACACTTGTGTCTTGTAATGCTAAATCTTTAAAATGTAACATTATTCCTAAATCATTTAAAAAACTAAGTAAAACGTCTTGTTCTCTTTGTTTTTTTATAAAATTATTTTCACATATTCGTATGTAATCATCTATTGAAATATAGTTTTCTGTGTTTTTTTCTAATTCTTGTTTTACTTTAAACCAATTTCGTCCCCAAAGTGTTTTAGTTGCCTTGACTTCTGAGAGTTTTGCTATTATTTTTTCTGTCAAATCTTCAACACCGTAACCACTTAAACATGATATGTGTGCAAAATCTTTTATGTTTTTATATTTGTCTTGTAAGAATTTACGATTTATGTCAGCACCTTTATGTTCATCGTATTTGTTAAGGACGATTATAACAGGCGAGTCACTACCAAAATTTTCTATATGTTTAAGCCAATATTCTGTTTTTTCTTCTTTCCTTCCGTCAAGAACTAAAATATATAAACTGCGTTTAGATAGAAAAAAATGATGAACAGAGTGCATAATTTCTTGTCCACCAAAATCCCACATATTTACTTTTAATGTAGTTTCTTTATTTACAGTAAATTCTTTTGCAACTATATTTATTCCATGTGTTTGCTTTTCATTTTTATCAAATGCTGTTCCTATTAATCGTTTCATCAATGACGTTTTACCAGCACTGCCATCGCCTACGAATATAAGTTTAAGTTCATTGAGTGGACGTTTTTTTCGTATAATTGATTTAAAATAATTTCTTATTGCATTGTCTCCCTGTTTAACAATTTCACTTGACGGACTTGTTAATTTTGTTAATTCGCTTAAAAATGAGTAATCTGAAATTTTATCATAATTCAAATATAAGGTTGTTAAGTTTTTTAAATCTTTTAAAAATGAATAATCTGAAATTACATTATTATCTAAATACAACGTTGTTAAGTTCTTTAAATATTTCAGAATTGAAATATCTGAAATTAAATTATCACTTAAATATAAAATTTTCAGCTTTATAAAATTTTTCAGAATTGAAATATCTGATATTTTATTATCACTTAGATATAAGATTGTTAAACGGTTTAGTTTATCTATTGTCGAAATATCAGAAATTCTATTGTTATACAATTTTAATTCCGATATATTTTCAAATTGATTTATTACGGAAATATCAGAAATTTTATTATGTCTTAAATCAAGACTTGCTAAATTTTTAAAATATTTAAGGTTTGAAATGATGAAAATCTTATTTGAACTTAGATTTAAGTGTGTTAAGCTTTTTTGCAAAGAGAATACGTTTTCTTTTTCTATTAAAACATTAGGTATCTCACTTAAATCAAAATTTGCAATACATAAACCTGTTATATTCCCCTGCAAATCAATAGAATATTCTGATGCACTGTCTAATTTAAATTTTGTTATTTCACAAATATCAACTTTTGTAAAAGAACTATCTAATAGTATTTCTAATTGCCGTATAATTTCAAGTTTATTCATTTTTGTTGTCTAAATATTTGATTGATTTTACGTAAACCATAACGAATACGGCTTGGTGGTGGGCATTTTTTGCTTGTTTTTTACGAGCGAAGCGAAGTAAAAACAAGCAAAAAATGACTGACACCAAACCGATGTTAGCGGTTTTCATTCTTTATTTTAGGTATCCATTAGAAATTCCATTCTCTATACCTCCTTGCCAATCAGAAGTTAAATGTTCTTTTACTGTATTGAACAAATGAATGACAGCATCAGAATATATTGGATTTTTCACATAACTATCTAAATACCTGTATTCTCTGTCTGTGTTTTTTTGTTTTCGCAGAACATAAATTTGGTCAACTTTATATTTTTTAAGATTTACTTTATCTGTTAATTTTAACCATTCAGCAACTACAATATACATTGCGTTTGGATTTCTAATAATTAATTGTTCGGCTGCTGTTGAAGCTCCTTCAAGCATTGTTTTATCCAAATATGTTTTACATTCAATTGCAATAACTGGAACTTGTAAAAGTTCAAATTGACTTTGTTCGCTTCCTTCACATTTAAAATCAGCCTCAATATTCACTCCAATAACAAAATCATGGTCTTTTTTTTCTATTTTGGCATTAGGTCTATTTACCATTTCTTTAAAATTTGAAGAATGGAAAAAGATGTCTTTGAAAGCATGAGCTTTACCAACTAATGCGTTTTCTGAAAATTCGTTAACTAAATCACGAAACAAATAGTAAATAAATTCTTCTAAAACACTTGAATGTAAATTAGAACGAGAATCAAATTTTTCAGCATATTTCTGATTATCAATAAAATCCTTGTATTTATTGAACAATTCGACTCTGCTTTCAAGTGTTTTTTCATCATTGTCAGTTTTATCTTGAAAAGGACCTTTTAATTTTTCATTATCTAATTTCCACTTATCATATTTTTCCCGTATTTCTACTAAGTATTGTTTAGATGAATCATCTAAATATTTAGTCCTATGATTTTCTTTTTGTGTTAAATTATCTCCGTGAACAAACATATATTATTAAATTTTAAATTCGTTAATTAAATTTTCAGCAATTGCTTTTGCTAAAAGTGGTGGAACTGCATTTCCTATTTGATTATATTGTCCTAAATGCTTATCATCAAATCTCTTCTCCCTTTGTAATAATTTTTGACTTACGACAGTTGGTTTCCCTTTAAATATAAAGCTATCTGGAAATGTTTGAATTCTTGCTCCTTCTCTCGGTGTGAAATTTCTATCTTTATATGGATGAACAAAATTTGCATAAAATGAAGCTGCTATTGTATGACAAGGCTTAAATGGATACATTCTCCTATTATTCTGGTCATACACTTTTTTAGATATTTCTCCATTCCCATTTCTTTTGAGAGGTTTTAAATGAGAAGGAACGTCTGAAATAGAATCTCCAAATGTCATAGATTGAAATCTTTCTACAATTCTTTTTGAATGTTTCATTGAAGTATGATTATATACTTTTTTAGAACCATTTCTTAGAGAAAGTTGGAATTTATTTTCAGGTTCTTTTGTATATTCCATTTCAAATTCGCCCTCTCTTGCATAGATTTCAGGTAAATCAGAGATAGCATCCCACAATGTAGGACATGTCAATAAGTCATTAAATAAATCATTACTTTCTTTTATTTTATGTGTAGCTACCGGAAAAGGGTTAATAAGTTTTTTCTTAGATGCCATGACAATTAACCTCTTTCTTATTTGAGGAACGCCATAATCAGTAGCATTTAAAATTTTATATTCAACGAAATAACCTAATTCCTCTAATTCTTTTTTTATAATATCTATGACTAATTCATTTTCGGAAGTTTTACTCTTTATGAGGTTAGGAACATTTTCCATTATCATAATCTCTGGATTTAAAAGTCTTCCCATACGAATAAATTCACGAAATAAGCTATTTCGAGGGTCTTTGGGGTCGCCATTTTTTTTATTTGCAATAGAAAAACCTTGACAAGGTGGACCTCCTAAAATCACATTTGGCTTTTCTTTACCAAATTCTTCAAGTATTTCGTCATCCGTAATATTACGTATATCTTTTATTATTACTTTTGAATCTGGATGATTATATTCAAAAGTTTCAGCAGCCCATGAATCAATTTCAATTGCTCCAACTATTTTATATTTATTTGTAAGTTGAAAACCTAAACTAAAACCTCCTGCTCCTGCAAATGTGTCTAAAATTTTTATCATTTTGCAAAAATACTCTTTTTTATATTATTAAAATAATTACTTTAATTTGTTTCTAATTTTATCCAACAATTTTTAAATTATGGACATTTAATTGTTTTAATGACTGACATCCAACACGCTGTTATCGGCTTTATTTATTTTTGTTCCACTTTTGAAAATATTTTCTCAACTCCAGCTTTAAATTCTGAGATATTATCTAGATATAAAACTCTAAGATTTTTAATAGTCCGAGAACATGCGACATACAAAAGGTTCTTTGTCTGCTCGAATTTTTCAATATATTCTTCAGGGACGTCTCTATTTTTTATTAATTCCATAAAATATGAATTGAAATATTTTTTGTTTATTCCAAATGCATTCTCCATCAGTATTATGACATTATCATACTCTAGACCCTTTGTGCCATGGTATGTATGGTAAACAATCTCACTATCAACTTCTCTAAGAATATATTTATACCATAAATTAAATTCACTCAAATTAATACTTAAAAATTCATCTATTATAGTTTCAGTTTGTTCTAGTTCTTCATCCTTTATATTGGGGTACAGATATTCAATCATGTAGGTAACAACTGATTTTGAAGGAAATCCCTCAAAATCAAACATTTTGTTTATTAGTGTTTTATACTTCACATTATCTGTTTCATCATAGGTTTGTTTTATCGCATTTATAAATTCACTTAAAGTTGAACCGTCAATATCTTTTAATATATCAATGAATTTTCTTAATGACCCAATATCCATGTCACCATAAATGTCTAAACTCATAATTTCTTGAACCGGAGTTTCTATTTGTCGTAATTTATTTCTAAACTCTATAATTCTAAAAAAAAGAATTGGGATTTCGCCTAATTTAGACTTATCATCGCTAAGTAGTTCTGTATTTAATTGTTTATAGCCTACTTTGTATTTTTTAGTATTTGAGAAAAAGGAGTAAACATTACTGAATCCGTTATATGCTGCAACGGATTTGTTTGTCAAAACAAAACAGTGTAATTTATTTTCTAAAGTGATATTCCATTTACTAATATATCTATTGATAAAAATCCTTATTTCATCCCTATCACCAGTATAAAATTTCACACTACCACCACTGGAATCATCGTAAATTGACACTTGCTTAATTGCATCATTCCTTATAGCATTTATAACATCAATAACTTCTTTAGTAGATCTTCTATTAAATGGTTTATTGATGTTTTTTAGGTTAGGATGTAACTTTTTTATGCCTTTACCAACTCCTGTATCGTAAATATTTTGAGCAGGATCACCAAAATAACCCACAAAAAATTCATGCTTTATATCACCAGAGTATTTTGATAAAAGTGACATTATTTCAATGACTTGTTTATCTGTGTCCTGATATTCATCAATCAAAAAATACGGGTATTTGTCAATAATTATTTGCTGTAATGGCTTATACTTCTTTATAATATTCAAACCATATTCTAAAAGGGTATCATGACTAATTCTCATCCAATGAAGACGATCTATATTATATACAGCATTGTAAACTACTTTATTATACCCATTCTTTTTCGAGTCAATATTTGCCAGGCATGATCTGTAATTTTCTAATTTATAGATTGTACCTACAAGACTTTTAAAATTTGAGACATTATTAACTATGTCAGGATAAGTAATAAGAAAACCTTCGAATATGTTTTTAAATGCTTTAGCTTTATCATCATGACTTTTATAAAAGATATCTTTTTTTGAAATCATTAACTCAGCAAAACTTATTTTTTGATCCTGAGCAAGAGCATGATATTTTGCAAATTTCTCATCATTTATTAACTTGTTCTCAAGTAGTTTAATTTCTTTTACAAGTTTTGTTTGATGAATCACTACAAGCTCTTTTTGATAATCTTTAATTAGTTCCCATACTCTCACATGGATTGTTGATACCTTAACCAAATCACTATTACCAAGTTGTTCTTTGACATTTTCTGTTGCAACGTTAGTATAAGTGATGCAAATAATGTTTTGATTATGCTCATTTAATCTCAGCCCGTGTTTATTGATAATATATTTCAGACTTTCAATAAGAGCATAAGTTTTCCCTGAACCTGCACCAGAACTAAATAGTATATGTTCGTTTTGGTCAATCGAATCAAAAACCTCTTCTTGAATTTTTATTTCTTCAATTCTTTTTATTGGAGATATTCTGGATAACATCATTTCTTATCCCCTCCATTTAATTTTTTAGATAACCATCCAAGTCCATCAATTATATATTCTGGTAGATATGGACGTTCCACAGCGTCATCAGCTGTAATGTATTCGTATAATAATTTATTAGCAAAATCACTTTTACTACTAGATAATTTTCGTTGAAGTTTATATGAGTTCTCCTTCATCTGTTCGACATTCTCTTCTTTTCCAATTATTTTTTCAAAAATATCTGGCTTTAATGCTTTTACTGTTTTCTTTAAAATAGCATTCCTGAAATTTGTTAGTATAAAAGCTTCCTCAAAGCTTGTTGCGTAAAATCCTCCAATTATACCTTGGTATGATACTCTAAAATTATCATTTTCAATTTTTTTAGGTATGCCTTTTAGCGTACTATCACTTTTGTAATACTTCTTTATTGTTGCATTTGTTGTTGTTCTATCATCCAATGTGGTAACTTGAATAAATTTTTCTTTCTCTTTTTCACTTCTCTTTATGTCTAAATCTGTAATTATTAGGGCAGGTACCCTTATTTGTTTAATCAATTTGTGATAGACTAATCCATGAGCCCCATCAATTTTAAATATAGAAATATAGAACTTATTCAAAGTCTCATTATTATCAATATAATACCTTAGAAGCGTTTCTTCCGTAATTCCTTCAACGAATATAATTGCATCTGAAAAGAATAACTCAGATACTTTGTATTTTATATGTTTCTTTAAAAATTTCAAGTTGTTCTCTTGCTGATCCTCTTTACCTAATTCAGTATCAGGTGTAATTTTTTTATCATTTAACGAAACGGCATGAGAACTATTACTTTCTGTCGTAATGTAGTTGATATTGTTAAATGTATTGCCACTATGAATTTTACTATTTAGTATATGAGAAGAATGAGTAGTAATAATCAGCTGGCTATTTATATTCTTTTGTTTATTCAATAATAGAGATGACACCGCCTTGTTAATATGTTTAATAAATAATTCCTGCATTTGTGGATGCATAAAGGTTTCAGGCTCTTCAATTGAAATAAGATTGACCTTGCTATTAAAAGATTGTTCAGGATATTTCTCCATAAACTCAATTAATTCTGCAATGATCATCATCAAGTTAGTGTATCCTAATCCAAATTGAGTTTCGGGTATATTATGTCCTTGCTCAACATATTCATATTTTATAAGATCAGTCATCAATTTCTTAAATGTAATATCAGTACTTAAGAGCATTTCAAGTTTTTCTGAAGATTCAATTGTACCAAGAGAATTATTAATGCTAGCAGTATGATCTTTTGCTATATTCGTGCTAAGCTGAGAATTTATTTCTGCTATTTCAGATTCTAAAACCTTTTTATGATTTCTACCCAAGGTTGATTTATACCGATATTCAACAATTTTACTGAAAGCTTTAGATAAACATTTATCATTATCTACATTATTAGCCTTGATTGAAGTTATTTCTATAAGATCTCCCATCTTAAATTGCACATTAGTCCCAGATGAACAATAGTACCTTGTTTTAAAATCAGTTGAGTCCTCTATTAATTCTAAGAATTTCTTAAATCTAATCTTATCTTTTAAATCAGCTTTTATTCCATCTGCCTTATCCTCACTAAATAATTCAATAACATTATTCTGAAAAGTTTGTTTTTCAACCAATTCATATTTTACAAGAATGTCAAGCTCTGAATTGGTTACATTATCCAATGTCATGAACGGAACAAGATTCGTAACTAAATCTTTATTTGTATTTTGGATGCCAATAGTTAATTTAAACTCAATAAGAGGTGGTTCAACTTCAATATGACCAATCTTATTTTCTTCTTCATATTTGCTTAATTTTTCTTTTAAATAAGAGAAATTAAAGTCATTAGCTTCAAACTTATTTCCTTTAATAAGTTTTTCTAATGCTTTTGTAATAGTTGTTTTACCTGAATTATTTTTCCCTACAATAAGAGTAGTTATTGGAGCAATATCAGTACTTTCACTTTCTTTTTGTTTTTGATAACTTTCAGCATCAACAAACTCAACTATATTGTTTTTAGTACGAAACTTTCTAAAATTCTTTAATTCTAATTTCTTTAAATACATAGTTTATCTCTTTAGCTTAATATTATCATTGTAGTGTATCTTAACTGGCCGCATTCTTGCATTGCCGATAACGAATACGTGTGTGGTGGCGGGCGTTTTTTTTTTTTTTTTTTTTTTGGGGGTGGCCCCCAAAAAAAAAAAAAAAAAAAATGGCTGACATCCAACACGATGTTGTGTGCTTTATTATCAATTTATTTCATTTTCAATTGTTGCAATATCGTTTTCATTCAATTCGTAAAGATTGTAAATGCTATCATCTATTTTATTTTCTGCCGTTTCGTTTTCTGTTTTTAATTTATCTAATTCTTTGGTTAATTGTATTTCACGGTCAAAATTATTATTTGCTTTTGCTTGTTTTAAAAGTTCGCTGTAATCAATTATTTTTTGCTTATTTTCAATTATTTTGCTGACTAATTCCGCTATTTCTGTTTGTTTTTCTGTGTTTGGCTCAATTATCGGTAAATTCATTAATGGTTCTTTATCTACTTGGTAATTATCGCCTTGCATTTTCCCTTTGTATTTTAGCCAAAAAGCAATCAGTTTTGAGTTTAATAAACCAGTTAAATATCTTTGATTTAATCGCTCTGTTTTTATGACATTAAATGTAGCTGAAACATAACAATTAAAATCGGAATATGTAAAAATTGGTTCTTTGGGACATTTCCTTTGAACAACTATTTTTTCGCCAATAAAAAAACGTTCGTCTCTTGCTCTATGTAATCCATAAGGTTTATTATCTGATGTAATTATATTTACAAATCTATCTAAATGTTTTTTTATGTTTGGATATGGTTTTATTTTGTCTTGATTTTTAAATACTGAGCCTGTATAAATTAGATATTCATCAGTTTTTTTATTTGCATGATATTTTGAAAAATTTGTTGAAAAATAATATGGCTTTAATAATTTTTTTTCATTTTCGGACAAATTTAATTCTTTGATTTTACTACTCGAAATTGCAAAAATACCATCGCCGACTTTTATATTACTATCCAAAAATTCCAACATTTTTTTCTTCACATAATCGTGGTGAGGATGAATACCATTTGCAACTTCCTTTTTATCAAGCTCAAAATTTTGTTTTTCTTTTATTTTGTCAATTATTATTCCGACTTCTGCGTTAATAAAATTTATCGTTTTGTTTAAATAAGTTTCTTTTTCTATTGTTGTATTGAAATACGTAAAACGTTGGTCGTTTATTTTTTCGAGAAATAATTGATTGGTTTCGTGATTTATTTTACTATCTAAAACTTTTGAATAATTAAAATCGTAAATTTCGTTATTCTCTGTGCTTTTCATAATGTAAATCATTGTTTGAATGCCTGCACTATCGAAAACTTTAAAATTGCCAAAATCAATAAATTCAGTTAGTTGCCCTTTTTGTAAAAATTGATTACGAAATTTTGATGCACCTGAATTTGTTATCCAATTATTTGGTGCAATATATCCGATTAAACCGTCTTCTTTTTTGATAATTTCTAATGCCAAACAACCGAAAAAATACCATAAATCCATTTTACCTTGATAGCAATAATGAGAATGTAAACCTGTAAATGCCTGTTTATTAGTATATTCTTTTATATATGGCGGATTTCCTATAACTGCATCAAAACCACCGTTTTGCATAATATCAGCAAATTCTTCTCGCCAATTAAACACTTTATTGTAACTCAGCGTATTATCATCAATTAGAGAGTTTCCACATTTTATATTGTTGTTCAGATTTGATAATTTCCGTCCTTTTTGTGCCGTATGAAGCCAAAGCGAAAGTTTTGCAATTTCAACGCTTTCTTCGTTTATGTCCACACCGTAAAGATTGTTTTCTAAAATCGTTTTATCGGTGTCAAAAAGTCTTATTCCTGAATTTGTAAGCTCTGCAATAAAATCATCAATTGCTTTATGTTCCTGAATTAGAAAGTTTAATGCTTGATTTAAAAAAGCACCGCTACCACAAGCTGGGTCAATTATTTTTAATGAAAGTAACCAGTTTTTATAATCGTTTAATTTATCGTAAAGCGTTTTTCCTGCTTTTGTTAAATTTCCTGTTTTTGTTCTATACGAGCCGTCAAATTCAATTTCATAAATCTGCATTTCTTTGCGTTTCTTAGTGCAAAGTGTTCCAATTGTGTTATTTACAATATATTCGGTTATATATTTTGGTGTGTAAAAAACACCGTCTTTTTTTCGTTTACTTGCCGTTGGTTTGTTTTCAGGATTTTCTGTTAAATTTTTAGCAACTTCTTCAATTTCGTTCAAAGAATGTTCAAAAATATGTCCTAAAATATTTACGTCCACTTCCGTGTTGAAATCGTAAGCCGAAAGTTTTAAGCTGTCTGATTTTAGAATTTCATCATCAATTTTCAGATTATCCAAAATTTCATCGGGTGCAAATAATCCGCCGTTGTAAGCTGGAATATCATCGGCTGAAACTTTACCTTTTCTGCCGATATTCATATAACTAAAATATTGTTTGTAAATTTCGTAAAGCGGTTTGTATGCGTCTTCGCCTTTCAGAAGTTCGTATCTGTCAATTATTCGTGAAATAGAATTTGCAGGTAAAAGTCCGCAATCTTCGGCAAAAAATATGAATAATAAACGGTCTAATAATTTTTGTGATTTTTGGAAAAGTAAAAGTTTATCAGTTTCTGCATTGTTTTTTATTAGATTTTCAAATATTTTCTGCTTAAATCCTGAATAATCTTTGTAAAGTTGGTCTGAAATTTTTTGCTCGTGAAAGCGTGTTTCCTTTTTGAGTTTTAAAGGCAAATCGTTAAAAATGCTTTCTTTGTTTAAAATCAAATATAGCAAATCAAAATCCGATTTTAACAAATTAAACAAATCAAATTCTTCGTATTCGTTTGAATAATCAATGTAAAAACGCAATTTCTGGAAATTTGAAGTAATTACATATTTACAATCTGGCTGATTATTTTTGTAGTTAAACGCTTGTTGTGTAATACTCGTTAAATCTCTTGTTTTTGTTGATTTTAACTCAATTACAGCAATCGCATTTTCATTTTTTAAAATTGCACCATCTGCTTTTTTTCCGTCTGTTTGATTTTTAAATTCTCTTACCAGATTGAAATTTTCATCAGGTTTTAGTGTATATCCAAATACTTGAACGAATAAATCACGTAAAAAGCCGTCTTGATATTCTTCTTCTTTGAGTTTTTTAATTTTCTCAATTTTTGCAAGACTGTAACTTTCCTTGAATTTTGAATAAGCCTTTTCTAATTTTTCATTATCAAGGCTTTTTAGGTATTTCTGTATGACTGATTTTTGAAATATTTGCATTTTAAATAGTATTAGACATTAAATTTAATAAGGTAAATCAAATTTGCTCTTGCTTTTTCAACTTCTTTTTCAAGAATTACTGTTACATTTGGTGATTGCCATATAAATCTATTTTCTGTATTTTCATATATAAATTCTTTTTTTTTGCTTTTATACTCAACATTATTTTCATTATATCCAAAAACGGATACAACATTATTTATAAGATTTTCTAACTCGGTAAAATAAACAAATTTTGAATAATTTTTATATCGTTTATTGAACGTTAAAATTAATAAATTTTCATTTTCAAAGTGTTGATAAATAACATAATTAAAAAAATGAAAATAAAAGTTAGGTAATTTTATTGCATATGTATCAGTTGCATATTCATCTGATTTTTTGTGAAATTCAACAGCATTTTTTAAATTAATATATTTCAAAGCATCAGCAACAAAATTATCTTTACTTAAATTAGGTAAAGTATGTATGCTATTTTGAATTTGTTCAATAAATTCTTTTGGCGTTAAAACTTTTGTTGAGACATTAAATTTTGAATATAAAACTTTTGTTTTGGTTAATAATTTCTTATCACTTGCTACGAAAAAATCACAATGTGCTCCATAAAAAGAATGTTCTCCATCAGTTGTTATGTTTTGTGCATTATCTGTTTTCTTTGGTAATTTATCCGATTTATAGCCTATAATATCAAGTAAAAAATATGCTGATGTGAAAAATTCATAATTTGTAATTGGTTCTTTTCTACTTTCAAAAGTCTTTTCTACATAATCAACAAAATTAAGTTTAGGTGTTAATGTTTCTAAAAATTCATCTATTTTAGTTATTACTTCTTTAACTTCCCAGTTTCCAGAATTTGATGTAAGTTTACCACCCTTTTCACTGATTTTTTTTCTAAAATTTTTATAATACTCTTTATTTTGTAAAATATTTTCAGAAAATTGTCCTACTCCTTTCATAATATCCCACATAGTAGAATTATTTTGAATATCAGGAAACATTAATTTTAAGAACTCTTCATTTTCTTCATTTATTTGTATTCCAGTTGGTTGATTTTTAAAAATAGTTTTCATTAAATTACCAAATTTTGGAATACTTTCTTCTTCACTAAAATCATCAAGTTCTGCATATATTTTTTCTATATCCATTAAAGAACTAATCTTTTCATTTTTTTCATTTTTAATACTTTCAAAATATTCTTTTGGTGTTGCTGATTTTGGTTTAGTTTGATTATCTTCCCACCTAATAAGGTGTGTTTTTGTAAGATTATTTAATGTTTCTAAATCTTGAAAGAAATATTCATTTTCAGAATTATAACTTTTCATTAAATCCTTAAAATGTGCAGGTGAATATAAAAATTGGAAACAATTTTCATTTTCTGCTATTATTTTTTTTAAACTTTTATATTCTGGTCTTTTTAAATTGCTAATAACATTCCAGTCAAAATATATTCTTATCATAATTTTAAAAAATCGTTATCATTTTTGGTTTTGAGTTGTTTTGAGTTGCACACAACGAAAACGGCTATTGAGGCGGCAGCTTGGGTGGCTTGTGTAGTGAAGGTGGCGAAGCCACCGAAACGGAACAAGCTACCCAAGCTGCTGACTTCAAAGCCGATGTTGTGCGTGTTTTATTCTTCAACTATTTTTCGCAGATAATTTTCTGCAAAATATTTTACACCATTTTTATTTAGATGGTCAAAATCTGTAAAGAATTTCTCATCTTGCATGATGTACGAAAAATCATAATAATTAATGCTATGTGATTTTTTAACTTTTTCTAAAAATTTTATTGTCTTTTTATATGCAATTTGTTCTCCCAGTAAAGTTGGTGGTAAAATAAAAATAATTTCGACATTATTTTGTTGAACCATTTCTATGGTAGTTGTGAGTTTTTTCGTTTGTAGCTTAATCACTTTATTATCAAGCCTTAATCCTTCCGGGTAAAGAAACCTAATTCGTCTGTCTTTTTTATAAATCGTGGTATCTATTCTTTTGGTTTCTTCTCTTTCAGATAGATTAACTTTGATAGGTGGTGAGGGATTTTTCAGTAAGGAAACTATTTTTGAATAATGGATGTTAGAAAACAAATAATTTTTAATATTAAGAATTCCTACTTTCTTTTCAATTAACAATGATAAAAAGTCAAAATTAAGAGGATAGCCGTTAAAAAGAGAATGCCACTCTTCAAATGCAGTAGTGTTTAATGCAAATGGGTCTAAAAAGTATAGGACTTTTTTTGTACTATTGCCACTTGAAAAGAACAAATCCATATATATCTGCAAATTTCTAACATCGCCACCTGAAACAGAAAGAATGCTGATATCTCCGGCTAAAATTTTCTCTTTGCCCTTTTGTTTTTTAAGACCGGATAATGCAGCTGCATGAGAACTTCCAAGCATCAAAACGTCTGTTTTTTTATTTTTTTTGGTTAGTAAATATGTTGATTTTGTTCTGTTTGCGGTAATATTACTTGATATTATAAATAAAATTGAAAGAAATGATATGCTGATTACTATAAATACCATAAATCTTATAATAAAGGAAAGTATCTTGTTTTTCATTTTGTGTAATTTTAAAAAGTAAAATAAATAAACTGTTTAGATGCTCCAAAAAAGATAATAACCAAAGTCATTAATAAAATATAAATACACCATCTCAAAATAACAGGTAAATTTGATATTTCCAATCCATATTGTTTCTTTCTTTGTAACCAATCAATTAATAATAGAACTAATACCATTACAGTTCCGTTTCGTACCATATTATCAGAACTCATTGCTTGTAAAACAGGAAGTGGATTAGTGAATAAACTATTTGAAAATATCTTTTTAATAATAGAAAATGCTTGTTGAATTGAAACAGCTCGAAAAAAAATCCATGCGATAATTGTTAAGAAAAAAGTTATTCCGATTTGTATCGCTTCCTTAAAATTTGGAAAAAATCTGTTTTCAGCGACAATCCCTTTTTTCTTGGGTCTTCGAAGTACAATTGAAGGAATATAATATAATCCATTTAAAAAACCCCAAAATACAAATGTCCAATTTGCACCATGCCATAATCCACTAACAGTAAAAGTTATAATGCTATTGCGTATTTGTTTTGGTTTGCTGCACCTATTTCCACCTAATGGAATGTACACATAGTCTCTAAACCAAGTTGATAGAGAAATGTGCCAACGCTTCCAAAATTCGCCAATATCTCTTGAAAAATAAGGTGTCGAAAAATTTGTCATTAAACTAAACCCAAATAACTTAGCAGTACCAATAGCTATATCAGAATATCCTGAGAAGTCGCCATATATTTGAAATGCAAAGAATATTGCACCAATAATCAAAACATTACCGGGCATAGCACTTTCATAGTTAAAAATAATATCAACACATTTTGCACAAGTATCCGCAACAACTATTTTTTTAAACAATCCCCAAAGTATCTGTCGTAGACCTTCTTTTGTCAGTTTATAATTAAAATTTCGTTTTTTGTAAAACTGAGGTAACAGATTTGCTGCTCTTTCAATTGGACCTGCTACCAATTGTGGAAAAAAACTCACAAAAGCAAAAAATGCAATTATATTTTTTGTGGGTTCCATTTTTTTTCTATAAATATCAATCGTATAGCTAAGTGTTTGAAATGTATAAAAACTTATTCCAACTGGAAGAATGATGTTAAGGCTATTTATATTGGCTTGTAAACCAATACTACTAAGTAAGTAACTAAAACTATCAATAAAAAAATTGAAATATTTAAAGAAACCTAAAACTCCAAGATTAACCAATATACTAACTAATAATAAGTATTTCCGTTTTTGCAAATTCTCTGATTTGTGTAAATGTAATCCGATAAAGTAATCTACAAAGGAACTTAATACAATTAATCCAAGAAATTTCCAGTCCCACCAACCATAAAAAATGTAACTTGCAGATATAATAAATAAATTTTGAAGTCCAAGTTTTTTTTTGAAAACAAACCAATAGAGAATAAACACTACTGGCAAAAATATTATAAATTCTATTGAATTAAAAAGCATTGTATTTTGATTAAGTTATTAGATTTTTTAGTTACGCACAACGGCAACTTGTTGGTGGCGTTGCCTTATTTTGTGTGGTTTTTTCGAGCGAAGC
>JAOZVK010000060.1 GCA_029938185.1 Bacteroidales bacterium
AAAACAATATTATGAAAAGGCTATTGAAATAAATCCTAACAATGTAAAGGCTTATTATAATTATGCAATTCTTTTATCACAACATTTTAACGAATTTAAAAAGGCTGAACAATACCTTTCAAAGTATATTTTATTTTCAAATCCAAAAATTGTAAAAAAAGTAAAGCAAATTAGTTTAAATGATTACAACCAATTTGAAAGAAATACAAAAATAGATTTAACATACCCAAAAGGACACCCAAAAGCTGGACAGCCCTTAGATAAAGTTTGTTTTATTGGTCAAAGCGGAACAGGAAAAACAAGTATTTTAGAATTAATAAAAGGTCTCTATACTAATAAAAAAGCGAATATTCCAAATGCTGATTTTAATTCAGTTTATTTAAAATATAATTTTTATGATTTTGAAAATAAAATATCCTTAATAAATTTTCCTGCTCATTCTGTTGAAAATATTAAAAAACTTGACTCAAAAGATATTTTAGAATATAAATCTCAGAAATTACCAAGTATAATAGATTTTGAAAAAGAAGATCCTAAAAAACATTGGTATCCTATATTAAAAGAAATTACAGAATATCAAGCAAAAGCTGTTAAATATAGTTCAGAACTCGGATATGATACATTAAATGATAAAAACTATAGCTCAATCAAAAATGCTCTTGATAATTATTATAAAAAAATAAATGAACTAAAAAAAACTAATAATTCTTTAGAAAATCTTGATAATTTTTTAAGACCAATCTTCTCAAAATTTCATCTAAAAGTTAATACGGAACCAAGCGATCCTGAAGAAATTAAATTTATCCCAATAGAAAGCATTAGCAATGAACAGGGTAAAGAAAAAAGAGAAAATATACAAACTCAATTTTTGAGTACTGGAACAAAAGAAATTTTATCTCGAACAGTACCACTATTTGCTCTAAAACCAAGAAATACAATAATATTAATAGATGAACCAGAAAACTCACTTTATCCTAATGTACAAAAAGAATTTATTGATTTTATTACTAAGGAAAGTTGGAATAATATTAAAACATGTCAATTCTTTTTTGCAACACATTCACCAACAATAGCCTCATCGTTTGACCCTTGGGAAATTATTGAACTAAAATTTAATGATGATGGTAAGGTTAAACAAAAACTTTATTATGAAGGTGAGCGACATGTTGATAATTTTACTATTTTTCCTAAATATTTAGATATTGACAGTATTTTGCTACGACTATTTGAGATAGATGATATTCACAAAAGTAGAGAAGAATTTATTGATGAATTTGCCGATTACAATATCAAAATACGTAAGTTGGAACAAAAACAATTAACGAATACTACTGAATACAACGACCTTATTACCAAAAGAAATGAATTAGGAAGAAAATTAGATTGGAGGATTGAAAAATGAGGAAAATAGACAAATCTGTTATTCTTTCGAAAAATTATAAAAATTGGTTGCAAAAAATCAGAGCAAAAAATAAAACTCATAAAACTTGCAGCGAATATAAAACTGATGTAATAATGAGTTTACTTTATTGTCAGAAAGGAGTTTGTGCTTATACTGAAATGCGTTTATGCGTTCCTGATATAATTAAAGAAAATAACTGGAATAAAAGTAGATATATAAATAGAAACTTAAATCTTGATAAAATTGGCGATTTAGAACATTTTGACCCCAAATTAAAAAGAGTATATGATTGTGAATGGAACAATTTATTTATGGTTTTTCATGAAGTCAATAGTCTTAAAAAAGATACTAATATTGATTTAATAAAAGAATTTAAACCTGATAATGTGAATTATAATCCAAATAAAATATTTGATTATGATATTGAAACACACAAATTCAGACCAAATTCGGATATTGAAGATAAGCAAAAAATAGAAAAAATTAAGACATTATTGAAACTTCTATCAATTAATAAAGGTTTTATAAAATATGAAAGAGAAACTTTTCTTAATAATGTTAAATTCAATAAAAACATAAAGATAGACCGTTTTTTTACTGCTTATGAAATGACGAAAGAATACTTATAAAAATATAATAATGACTAAAATAGAAAAAACAAATAAATTAGACACAGCATTAAAAAAGTTAAAAAAACTATTAGAACTCGCTCCTACTGAGGATAAAGAAAAATTAAGAAAAGAGCTTTCTAAAATGGTAGCTGAAAATGAAAATGCATCAGTATATCCAAAAATTGGATGGAGTTTTCATGATAGTATAATACAAACAGGAACAACGTTTAAAGTCGTACCCTGTTTTACAGATACTAAAATAAATACTCCTTTTGAGCTTTATGCAAATTTATTAAAAATATCAGATTTTGATGTAATTGACAAATTTATTGAGGGTTTCGATATTATACTTTCTGAAAAACCTGATAAAATTAGAATTGGGCTTACACCTGCAACCAAGTTAGGAAGTAAAACAATGGCATGTCGAATAAGTTTTAAAATCTTATTATAATGAAACAAGGTCTTTGACCTATTTAATATTGCTTATGTTTGATGTATAAACAACTGTATTTCAGAACATATGTATTTATAAATAAAGCAAATTATCTATAAAATGACAAAAAAAGAAAAAGCCAAAAAACATTTTGATGAAGCTATAAAAGCATACAATAGAAAAGATTATAATGCTACAAGAAATAACTTTGAAAAAGCTATTAGATATAATCCAAATGATGCAAAGGCATATAATAGTCTTGCACTTGTTTTAGCAACATATTTTAAAGAATACGAAAAAGCAAAACAATATTTTGAAAAAGCTCTTGGAATAAACCCAGATTTTGCAGATATTTATTACAATTTTGCAGTTCTTTTAGTAGAACATTTTCAAAAATATGAAAAAGCAAAACAATATTTTGAAAAAGCTATTAAAATAAATCCTAACAACACAGAGGTTTATTATAATATTGCAGATCTTTTAGAAAACCATTTTCAAGAATACGAAAAAGCAAAACAATATTATGAAAAAGCTATTAAAATAAATCCAAATAATTCAAAGACTTATTACAATTTTGCAATTCTTTTAGTAGAACATTTTAAAGATTACAAAAAAGCAAAACAATATTATGAAAAGGCTATTGAAATAAATCCTAACAATGTAAAGGCTTATAATAATCTTGCACTTCTTTTAGAAAACCATTTTCAAGAATATGAGAAAGCAAAACAATATTATGAAAAAGCTATTGAATTAAACCCAAATTTGATAATCGCTTACAAAAATCTTGCGAACTTATTAGAAAAGTATTTTCAGGATAAAAATGAGGAAAAAAGTTTAAAATCACCAATGTTGATTTCCGGAGATTTAAAACCCGAAAAACAACTAAAAGATAAAATTGATTCGATATCAATTAAAAATTTTAAGATATTTAAAAATTTGACAGTAAAATTCACAAAAGGTATAAATATAATTCTTGCTAAAAACGGATTTGGAAAAACAAGTTTTCTGCAAGCACTTACACTCGCAAATACTGATGACAAAAATAGCATTAAAGACTTCAAAAGTTTTTTAAGTTTCGGCTCTGAAAAAGCTGACATAGTTTTACAGAGAAATAATAAAGCTTTGGAAGTTACTGTTGATGAATACAAAAAGAAAACTTTAAATAAATATATTTTAGAGTCACCACAGGTTTGCCTGTCATATGGCGTAAATATTTTTACTAAATATGAACAATATAATTATGACGGTATAATAAATGATTTAATTACTGGAACTGGCAAGCTACATCATACCGAGTCAATATTTTCGGACTTCAGCCTTAATTTTTTCGACCCACTTATTATTCTTAACAAACTATCTGATTATATGGGCGATAAAGCTGTTTTAAGTATAAGAGATTTTATAATAAGCAAAATTAATCAATTAATTCCTGAATACGAAATTATTGCGAAAGATGTAAATAAAACACATTATTTCAGAGATAAAAATACAAATGCCGACGGCTTAACAACAAAAAATCTAAGCGAAGGCTATCGCAGTAACATTATTTTACTGACAGATATAATTATTCGCATAATTTCGTTGCGAAAAAAATTCAATTATGAAAATTTAGAATCATTATTCAACAATGTATCTGGAATTATTTTGATAGACGAATTTGACAGACATTTACACCCCTTATGGCAAAAAGTTTATCTAAAAAATTTAAAATCTGTATTAAAGAATATGCAATTTGTTCTAACAACACACAATCCGGTTGCAATACTTGGTCGCAAATATGGCGAAGTTCAGGAGTTTTATTTTGATAAAGAAGATAATTTAATAAAATCTATGGTATTACCTGAAACAGAAACCTTAGATGCTGGAATAATTTTATTGAAACATTTTGGTTTAGATTCTATTTTGAGCATAGATTTGCAAAACAAAATTGATAGATTTTATGAAATAAAAACAAAAGATGAAATAAGCAAAGATGAACAAACAGAACTAAGCAAATTAGAAGATGAAATAACGGATACTTATGTAGGTGTCAATATTCATGATTACAGATTTCTGATTTTTATTAAATTTCTGAAACAAAGAGGTTATGATACAAGAGAACGACTCCGTGAACTAACTCTTACGGAAGAGGAGATGAAGAAATTGGAAAAAGAATTTGAAAATTATTATGCAGATAAATAAGATTTCGGAACAATGCAATTTAGCAATTCAATTACTGTAAGTAGTCTTACAAAAGTTTTTCGACATTTATTTTTTGTTAAATTACATATTATTAGAATATTAATAGAATGCGTAAGCAATATTAAATAGGTCGAAGACCTTAAATTAACAAAGTTCGCTTATAACAATGAAAGATTTAAGATTTTTACATAAAGAAAATAAAACCGAAATACCTGAACTGAAAAAAAAAATTGTTGAAATTTTTAGAAAAAAAGCTAAGGATTTTAATGCAAAATATAAAAATATATGTGAATATAAATCAGCTTATGATGAGTTTGTTAAAAAAAGTAGTTCTAAGAAATGGAAGGTATTCAAAGATATTTTTCTTGAAATTGTGGATTTAAAATGTCCAATATGTGAAAATGGTATAGACATACATAGTGACATTGACCATTACAGACCGAAAAGTCATTATTGGTGGCTTGCTTATGATTATACTAATTATGTGATAAATTGTAAGTTATGTAATATTTCATATAAAAAAGCATTATTTCCATTATTTGTGAACGGAGAAATAAGTTTTGAAGCCAAACACAGAGTTGATTTTAATAATCGTAATAAAATAAAAGATGAAAAACCATTAATTTTTAATCCGAATTTAGACAATCCTACTGAATTATTTGACATTGAATTTTCTTTGCCAACACAAGGCGCAGGCATTGTAACAATCAAACCCGAAAGAACATTAGAAAAAAAATCGTATAAATATGCCAAAGCCAAAACAACAATCAATATTTTTAATTTGAATAATGATAATAAAAACTTGAAAAAACTATACGGAAAATTCAGATTGGTAAATATGGAAGATAATTTTAACGATTTAATAGTTTTAGCAAAACTTAAATACAAATTAGACAACGAACTTCCTGATATAAAAAACTTTAAAAAATACAAAAATCAACTGAAAGAATCTAATGCAAAAACTGCAAAAAACGGACTGATAAAATTAATAGAAAATGAGAACTTTAAACTAAGTTCTAATTTTATATAAGTTATTGAAAAACAAAATATAATGACAAAAAAAGAAAAGACCAAAAAACATTTTGATGAAGCTTTTAAGGCTCACAAAATAGGCGATTATAATATAGCAAAAATAGGATATGAAAAAGCAATAGAATTAGATACTAATTATTTAGATGCTTATAATAATTATGCCAATTTATTATGGAAAAATTTTAATAATTATAATAAAGCAAGAGAATATTATGAAAAAGCTATTAAAATTAATTCTAATTATTTTAATGCTTATATTAATCTTGCAAGTCTATTAAAAAATCATTTTCAAGAATACGAAAAAGCCAAACAATGTTATGAAAAAGCTATTGAAATTAATCAAAACTATGCAGGTGCTTACAATAATCTTGCACTTATCATTGTAGATTATTTTCAAGAATACGAAAAAGCAAAACAATATTATGATAAAGCTATTGAAATAAATCCAAATTATGCAGAGGCTTATAATAATCTTGCAAATTTGTTATATAAACATTTTAAAGAATATGACAAAGCAAAACAATATTATGAAAAAGCTATTGATATAAATCCTAATTTTGCTGAGACTTATAATAATCTTGCAGTTCTTTTAGAAGATTATTTTCAAGAATACGAAAAGGCGGAACAATATTATTCAAAATATATTTTATTATCAAATTCGAAAATTGTAAAAAAAGTAACACAAATTAATTTAAATGATTACAACCAATTTGAAAGAAATACAAAAATAGATTTAACATACCCAAAAGGACACCCAAAAGCTGGACAGCCCTTAGATAAAGTTTGTTTTATTGGTCAAAGCGGAACAGGAAAAACAAGTATTTTAGAATTAATAAAAGGTCTCTATACTAATAAAAAAGCGAATATTCCAAATGCTGATTTTAATTCAGTTTATTTAAAATATAATTTTTATGATTTTGAAAATAAAATATCCTTAATAAATTTCCCTGCTCATTCTGTTGAAAATATTAAAAAACTTAATAAAAATGATATTTTAAATTATGAATTTAAAGAAATACCTCTGGTAGTTGATTTTGAAAAATCAGACCCAAAAGAACATTGGTGTCCTATATTACACAATATCACAGAATATAAGAAAAAAATATACAGCAGAAGAGAAGATATTGCTTTAAAAATTGAAAATATATCTGGTTTTGATGACGATTTGCAAAAATATATTAACAAATTTGAAGCTGACATCATTGAATTTAAAAATGATGATAAAAATCCATTAAAACAATTGAGTATTTTTTTGAAACCTCTTTTGTCAAAATTTAATTTGGATATAAATAAAGTCCCAAGTTCAAAAGATGATATTGAATTTATTCCTATTATCGGTATTAGTAATGAAGACGGTAAAGAAAAAAGAGAAAATATACAAACTCAATTTTTGAGTACTGGAACAAAAGAAATTTTATCTCGAACAGTACCACTATTTGCTCTAAAACCAAGAAATACAATAATATTAATAGATGAACCAGAAAACTCACTTTATCCTAATGTACAAAAAGAATTTATTGATTTTATTACTAAGGAAAGTTGGAATAATATTAAAACATGTCAATTCTTTTTTGCAACACATTCACCAACAATAGCCTCATCGTTTGACCCTTGGGAAATTATTGAACTAAAATTTAACGATGATGGTAAAGTTGAACAAAAACTTTATTATGAAGGTGAGCGACATGTTGATAATTTTACAATTCACCCCAAATATTTAAGGTGGGACGATATTTTAATTAATTTGTTCGACACTAAATTTGAAGGTGATGAAGAGAGAAATAATAAATTACAAGAGTTGTCAATTTTAGAACGAGACATTGAAATAGGAGTTTACAAAGGTGAAGCAAAAAAGAATATGATTGAAAAATATCTGAAAATTGCATCTCAATTAAAATGGGAGTTAAACAACTGAAAACAATGATGAGATTAGATAAAACACTTATACTTTCAACAGCCTATAAAGAATGGGAAAAGCTGTTGGAAAAAAACAGTAAAAAACACCCTAAATATACCAACACTAAAATACGTAAAGAAATTTATTTAGATATTGTTATGAATCTTTTTTATCTACAAAAAGGTTTATGTGCTTATACAGAACAACTTTTATGTGATGAAAAATTTTATAAAAAAGAAAACTGGGAAAAAGGGAAGTACAAGTGTCCGAAGCCAGAATTTGAAGGACAATTGGAACATTTTGACGAAAGTTTAAAAAGTAAAAATAAAGACAAAGAAGGAATTAAGGATTGGTTGTGGAGTAATTTTTTTATGATTCATTCCGATATAAATACAAAAGTAAAAGGCAGAAAATCTATAGAGAAAGATGCAAACGGAGATTATATTATAAAACCCGATATGCCTGATTATAACGAATTTGAATTATTGGAGTACGATATAAACAAAAATATTTTTAGGGCAAACCGAAATTTATTAAAGGAAAAACGAGATAAAATAGATATAATGATTAAAGTTTTAGGTTTAAACTACGGTACTTTATCAAAAAAAAGAAAAGAAACTATTTCGAGACACCAAAACTATATTAAATTCAATAAGTATTCTTGGAAAACTATCCCATTCGGAGAATTTTCCACCGCAATTAAAATGTATAAACTAACGAGATAAGTAATGACAAAAAAAGAAAAGGCACAACAATACTTTGTAAAAGCTATAAAAGCATACGAAAGAAAAGATTATAATGCTGCAAGAAATAACTTTGAAAAAGCTATTAGATATAATCCAAATGATGCAGAAGCATATAATAATCTTGCACTTATTTTAGAAAACCATTTTCAAAAATACGAAAAAGCAAAACAATATTATGAAAAAGCTATTGAAATAAATCCAAATGATGCTAAAGCTTATAACAATCTTGCACTTCTTTTACAAAATCATTTTAAAGATTACAAAAAAGCAAAACAATATTTTGAAAAAGCTATTGAAATAAGCCCCGATTATGCTGAAGCTCATTATAACTTTGCACTTATTTTAGCAACCTATTTTAAAGATTACAAAAAAGCAAAACAATATTATGAAAAGGCTATTGAAATAAATCCTAATTATGCAGAGGCTTATAACAACTTTGCATCTCTGTTAATAGTCCATTTTAAAGATTACAAAAAAGCAAAACAATATTTTGAAAAAGCTATTGAAATAAGCCCCGATTATGCTGAAGCTCATTATAACTTTGCACTTATTTTAGCAACCTATTTTAAAGATTACAAAAAAGCAAAACAATATTATGAAAAGGCTATTGAAATAAATCCTAATTATGCAGAGGCTTATAACAATCTTGCTATTCTTTTATCACAACAGTTTAAAGATTACAATAAAGCCAAACAATATTCTGAAAAATATCAAGAACTTTCCAGAATAAATGAAGTTGATTATATAAATAAAAATTCAAAAAAAATAAAATCAATAAATTCTATTTCAATTAAAAATTATTTTAGTATAAAAGATATTGAAATTGATAATTTGAAAGATAAAAAGGAAATTTATTTTTTGGGCGAAAACGGTGATGGTAAAACTATTCTTTTACAAGCTATATTTTTAGCTTTTCAACAAAATTATTTTAAAAATTATGCTAAAAAAACATTTGTCAGCGAAGCAATAGATGTTTTTGATGCAAACAAAGAACTATTGCTTAAAGCAACAGATAATAACGATAATGGATTTGAATTTACAAATTTGAATTTTGCACAAAATATTTTTACTTACGGAGTAAATCGAAACAGAATAGAAGGAGATGAAGATAAGTATAATTTTATGACATTGTTTAGTAATAAAGTCAAGTTAAATGATCCGTCAGCATGGTTACAAAAATTAGATTACTACGAAAATCGGAAAGATTACACCAGTCCTTTTCCTTTGGAAAGTGCCGTAAAAATATTAAAAGATATTTTAGATGATAACATAGAAATTGATGTAAATCCCGATGATGTTACTTTCACCGAACGAGGCACACCATTAAAGTTCGAACAACTTTCCGACGGTTATAAAAGTGTACTGATTTGGATTTCGGATTTAATTGTAAAATTAGCAAAAACACAACCCGAAGCAAAAAGTTCAAGAGATTTTGAGGGTGTTGTTATGGTTGATGAAATAGATTTACATTTGCACCCGAAATGGTGTTTTTCGATAGTTGCTAAACTTAGAGACTGGTTTCCAAAAATACAGTGGATATTTACAACTCATAGTCCTACAATTACACTTGCGGCTTCAAAAGATGCTGTTTTTTATAAACTATATAAAGAAAACAAAGAAATAAAACTGTATCAACCAATACAAAATCTTAATATGACTGCTAATAGTCTTCTAACTTCATTACTATGGCGTTTAGACAGTTTTTCTACTAAAAATATTCCCTCAAACTTGATTAGTAGTGACGATTATGTTTTTCAGAAAATACATAGTGTTATAACAAAACGCATCCAAGATGTACCTAACCTTGTTGATGACGATATTATGAAAATGATTGAAGAAGAACTTGATAAAATTGAAAAAGAATGATAGCAATTGATAAAAACAAAGTCGAAATTCCAACTTCTTTGACAGACAAAACAAGACTTGAAGCATTTGAAGAAAATGTTAAGAAAAAAAAACATATTTTGGGAGATAAATATCGTACAAATGAAGTTAGTAAATTATTGAATGAACTATATAATAAAAAATGTGCATATTGCGAAGATACATTATTAAATGCTCCAAAATCAATTGAACATTACCGACCTAAAAATTCTGCTAAACGTAAAAATTGTAATTCAGACAATTCATATTTTTGGTTAGCTTTTAGTTGGGATAACTTGTTACTTTCCTGCACTTCTTGCAATAGCTCAAAAGGTAGTTGTTTTGATATTAATGGTCAGCGTGTAACTCATTCCGACTATAAAGAATATTCTCTTGATGATTTGCAAAGCACTATTAAAGACCTTGATAAACAAGAAAAACCACTTCTTGTCAATCCTGAACAAGTTACTAAATCTTTTTTGAGAAAAAACCTTGATTTTGATTTCAATGGACAAATATCATCAACAAATAAGCAATTAGAATACACAATTAGGATATGCAATTTGAATAGAAATGAACTTGTTAAAAAAAGGAAAATCATTATTAATGATTTGATTAATTTAATAAAAGAAAAAAAGATGCGTTTTATAAATCATAGAAATACCAAAAGATACAAAGAAGACTTGATGGATATATCCAAAACAATATTGAATAAAATTAAAAAATACGACCAGTTTACAGCTTGGCAAAAATTTCTAATTCAAGAATTTAAAAATATTGAAAAACAAACTCTACTAATAAATGAATAAAAATAAATTAGACACAGCATTAAAAAAGCTAAAAAAACTATTAGAACTCGCTCCTACTGAGGATAAAGAAAAATTAAGAAAAGAGCTTTCTAAAATGGTAGCTGAAAATGAAAATGCATCAGTATATCCAAAAATTGGATGGAGTTTTCATGATAGTATAATACAAACAGGAACAACGTTTAAAGTCGTACCCTGTTTTACAGATACTAAAATAAATACTCCTTTTGAGCTTTATGCAAATTTATTAAAAATATCAGATTTTGATGTAATTGACAAATTTATTGAGGGTTTCGATATTATACTTTCTGAAAAACCTGATAAAATTAGAATTGGGCTTACACCTGCAACCAATTTAGGAAATAAAACAATGGCATGTCGAATAAGTTTTAAAATCTTATTATAATCAAACAAGGTCTTTGACCTATTTAATATTGCTTACACATTTTTATAAATTATTATTATGTAGTCAATTGTACAAAAACAAATACCGAAAAACTTTTGTAAAACTACTTATAAACAACTATAATTCAATACATATTTTTTTTTTAATAAAGTAAATTATATATAAAATGACAAAAAAAGAAAAGGCAGACCAGTATTTTTATAAAGCTGAAAAAGCATATGAAATAAAAGATTATAATGCTGCAAGAAATAACTTGGAAAAAACTATTAGATATAATCCAAATGATGCAAATGCATATAATAATCTTGCACTTGTTTTAACAAACCATTTTAAAGAATACGAAAAAGCAAGACAATATTTTGAAAAAGCTATTGATATAAATCCAGATTCTTCATGGTTTTATAACAATTTTGCACTTGTTTTAGAAACCCATTTTCAAGAATACGAAAAAGCAAAACAATATTATGAAAAAGCCATTGAAATAAATCCAAATTATTCAGGGGCTTATAACAATTTTGCACTTGTTTTAGAAAACCATTTTCAAGAATATGAAAAAGCAAAACAATATTATGAAAAAGCTATTGAAAATAATCCAAATTTTGCAGAGGCTTATAACAATCTTGCACTTGTTTTAGAAAACCATTTTCAAGAATACGAAAAAGCAAAACAATATTATGAAAAAACTATTGAAAATAATCCAAATTTTGCAGCAACATATAATAATCTTGCTATTCTTCTATCACAACAGTTTAAAGATTACAATAAAGCCAAACAATATTCTGAAAAATATCAAGAACTTTCCAAAATAAACGAAGTTGATTATTAAGGTCTTTGACCTATTTATAGTTGCTTACACATTAGTACAAAGACAAATTAATCAGCAAGTTATGAATAGTTAAATGTCGAAAAATTTTTGTAACAGTACTTAAATATCAGGAAATTCTTAAATTTATTGAAGCTTTTGATATAATTCTAAGCGAAAAGATAAGAATCGGATGTACTCTGGCAATATCTGTCGCCGATAAAACAAAAGCTTTAAATATTAATTTTAAAATAAGTCATCAATCTACTTAATATTGCTTATGTTTGATGTATAAACAACTGTATTTCAGAATATATGTATTTATAAATAAAGCAAATTATCTATAAAATGACAAAAAAAGAAAAGGCACAACAATATTTTATAAAAGCGACAAAAGCATATGATAGAGGAGATTATCAAGCTGCACGAAATAATTATGAGAAAGCTATTGAAACAAAACCTAATTATATCCATGCTTATGATAATCTTGCATATCTATTAATAGACCATTTTCAAGACTACAAAAAAGCAAGGCAATATTTTGAAAAAGTTATAGAACTATATCCGAATGATGCTAATGCTTATAATAATCTTGGCATTCTTTTAATGGGATATTTTCACGAACCTGAAAAAGTCAAGCAAAATTATAAAAAAGCTATTGAATTAAATCCAAATGATACAAATGCATACAATAATTATGCTCTTTTCTTAGAAGATAATCATGAATACACTAAAGCATGGGAGTACTATGAAAAAGCAATTGAAATAAATCCTAATTTTGCTGTAACATATTTTAATCTTGGAGTTTATTCTGATAGATATTTTCAGGACTACGAACAAGCTAAAATATACTACGAGCAAGCAATTAAAATAAATCCAAATTTTGCAGAGGCATATAATAATCTTGCAGACATTCTTAATGAGCATTTTAGCGAACATGAAAAAGCTAAACAATATTTTGAAAAGACTATTAAGTTGAATCCAAATTTAACAATAGCTTATAATAATCTTGCGATTTTATATTATGAATATTTTAAAAACTCTAAAAAAGCACAAGAATACCTTATGCGTTCAATTGAAGTGGATCCAAGTAATGATGAAATAAGAAAGGGGTTAAGTAAAATTTCAACTTTTAATAAATTAACTTTTATTTCTGAATTTGAAATAAAAAATGTTCGTCATCAAAAAAATATAAATATTAAGCTTTCGGAAACAAACAGAAAGCACTTGTTTTTGACTGGCAAAAACGGTAGTGGCAAAACAAGTGTTCTGAAAGAAGCTGAAAATTATATGCAACGCATTCTTGAAATTCCAATAAAAGAAATATTTACTGAAAAGGGAAAAAAAGAATTTTGGCAAGATACTGACAATTATAAACTGAAATTCAATGTAAAACAAAATTTATTAGATTTACGAGTAAAATATGAAGCTGGTAATTATACAATTGTGTTTTTTGACGATGAGCGTAAATTTAAACCAATTATTCCTGAAAACATTGAAAATATAGAACTGAATTCTAAATATTTACCAAAAGAAGATGTAGGGAAAAACTTTATAAAATATCTAATTCACAGAGATTATATGCTTAAATCAAACGAAGAGAGCGATAACATAAATGAATTGTTTGAAAAAATTAGAACCATATTAAAAGATATTTATAAGGAAGAAAAATTGGAATTAATTTTGAGTGCCAAAGAACTCAATTTTTATATTAAACTACCAAATGGTAATAAATTTACTTTCAACCAATTGTCTGCCGGATATTCTGCAATTTTCAAGATAATTTTTGAAATTATTCTACGAACACGTAGTAAAGAAAACAAAACAAATACAGAAGGTATTATTTTAATTGATGAACCTGAAACACATTTACATATAGAGATGCAAAAAGAAATAATGCCGATATTAATAAAAATGTTTTCTAATGTTCAATTTGTTGTTGCTACACATTCACCTTTTATATTAAATTCGGTGGCAAATGCTGTTGTTTATGATTTGGAAACAGGTATCCGAACTGAAAAATTATCGAAAATACCACTTACAAAAGTTCCTGAATATTTGAAATTAAATAAAGAAGATGTTAAAAAAATCGAAACTGAAATAGATGAATTCATTAATTTAGTGACACTTGCAAAAAAAGGTAAAATAACGGATAAACAAGGAAGTCGTATTGCAGACTTAGATTTAAAGTTAAATAAATCGGTTCCACTAATATCTGATGATATATTTAAAAAATTTAAAGAAACTCAAAAAGAACTTTATTAAAAATGATAAATATAACAAAAAGCAAGCAGCAAAAAGGCAAATTTTATTACACAGATAAGAATCTAAAAAATGAAACTAAGAAAAAATTGAAAGAAGAGTTTTTTAATTTGTGCTATTTGTGTGAAGAACGAAGACCAAAAGGATTTCAAATTGAACATTTTTATCCAAAAGGCAAAAACTATTTTCCTGAAAAAATAAATTGCTGGAACAATCTTTTTTTGGTTTGTGGAACATGTAATACAGTTCGTCCTAAATATATTAATTCCGAAAAAGATAAGGAAGTTTATAACAATTGTATAGATGATGTCGAAAATTTAATAATTCTACATTGTGTTACCGAAAATGAACAAATCAAAATAAAAAGTACTGAGAATACTACAAAAGCAAAAAATACTGTGAACTTGCTTGAACGAATTTACAACGGTAAAGGAAATTCTGAAAGTGTTGAGTATCTTGAATTACAAGAAGAAATTATCAATAAAATTAATTTATTTCAAAAAGCTTTTGATAGTTTTAAAAACAATAAAAACAAAATATTGAAAAGACATTATAAAAATATTATTATTGAATTTATTCAAAAAAAATACAATTTGAGAACAGAAAATATTGATTATAATAGGGTCGGTTTTATTTCATTCAAACGCCAAATAATAAAAGACGATAATCCGAAATACTTTGAAGAATTCAAACAATATTTTGATTAAAAACCTAAAAAATAAAGATATGCCATTCTATTATAAATATTGGTTTTAGTAAAACTAATATTATTAATAAATTTGCATATTTTAAGAATTTCATTTTTTGAAACGGGATAAAACATAGCAATAATGAATATAGAAGTTTTAAAATCAAAAATACATAAAGTTTCTGTTAAAGAAGCAAATTTGCAATATGTTGGAAGCATAACAATTGACGAAGCGTTAATGATAGCAGCAAATATTATTGAGAACGAAAAAGTCCAAATAGTTAATATTAATAATGGCGAACGATTAGAAACATATGTTATAAAGGGTAAAAAAAATTCAGGAATGATTTGTTTAAATGGTCCTGCTGCTCGAAAAGTTGCTGTTGGTGATGTAATTATAATAATATCATATGCAAGTATAGATTTTGAAGAAGCCAAAAAATTTAAACCAACTATTATTTTTCCTGATACATCTACAAATAAGTTAATTGACTAAACTTTTTAAGTATAAAATTAAGTTTATTTCAAAATCAAAGGAAAATCATTATCCTTAGAAAAAATATTAGGATATTGTCTCGAACCTTTATATTTTTGAGTATATTCGGATACTTGGTCATTTATGATTCGTTTACAACTAAATTGTTGTGAATGATAAGATTTCTACACTCCTTTATCTCGGTCAATTTACTTAAATCAAATTTTCTTGAATTTAAATCTAAAGATAAAATATCGTAGAATTTTTTGATAATATTTTCAAGGTTTCCATAACTAATTTTTCTAATTGATTTTTCTATTTGATTTAACATGAAATTTTCATAAAATATCTCTTCTTTTGTGAATATAAAATCATTAGACCTCTGGATTCTATTATTATTTGAAAATTTAGGGAGTTTTTTAGGAAAAAAGGATAAATATGTAACTAGCATTTCAGATATCATATACTCAAAGCTTGATATACTAAGAACAAGTCGTCCTTGTAATGAAATTTGTGAAAGATTAGTATTTTTAATTTCAGTCAGAACATTTATTATGTTTTCCTTTGCAGTAAAAATTTAATTTATTTTAGTTCAAAAAAATTGTTAGTATCTTGAATTTCTATTTCTCGAGTTTTTTTGCCCTGAATGGGCATAAGC